>CALGNW010000032.1 GCA_937958345.1 uncultured Neomegalonema sp.
GGTGGGGCGATGGCGATAGGGAAGTCGAGAGCGGGGCTGTCGCCGGTCAGAAGGGCCGCGCCAATGCTCGTACCGGTTTTCGAGCGGCAATGCAGGACCGGACGTCCGCTGGCGCAGTGCAGCATCGCCATAAAGGGCCGGTTAGCGGCGAAAGGGCCTTCGACGATTATCGGTCCGCGCGCGCCTGTGAGACGCAGGCATGTTTCCGTCATCAGCGCGAGATAGAATGACAACGCGACCATGCGTGTTCCACTGCCCGTCGGCGGCTCCGGTCCCTGCCAGCGCATCGCGCGCCCCTGAAACGGACCGGTCGAGGGTTCTACGGAGGGGAGAAGAAGCGTGTTGGAGGATAGGATCGCGTCGATGTCCTCATCGGTGACATCGGCATCGTGTCCTGCGCGGATCACCTCGTATTCCCGTCCGCCCATGAAACGGGCAGAGGGAACCGCTCCTCCGCGTGCATTGACGTTGATCAGCGTGTCGCGTGCCGGGTCAAGCGGCAACTCATCCCCACCCAGGGCCATAGCGATGACCCAAGTGCCGGTCGAGACGACTGAGAAAGCCCCTTTCTGCGTCAGGAGGTGGGGATAGAGCGAAGCATTTGAATCGTGGATACCAACCATTACCGGTATCTGCGCAGGCAAACCCGTCCTCGCGGCGATCTCCGGCAGGATCGGCCCCAGCATTTCGGCAGGCTGTCGAACGGGCGCGATCTTCTCCATGATGCCGAGCCGGGCGGGCAGGCTCGAAAACCGTCCTTCGCGTGGTGACCACAGATCGGTGTGGCATCCAAGCGATGTCAGATCGCTCGCCGCGATACCGGTTAAACGATGGCCCCAATATTGCGGATAGGTCACGATCGTCGCTACCCGGTCGCGCAGTTCCGGCTGTACGGCAAATTGCCAGTGCAATTGCGCCCCGATACTCAGCCCGCCGGCGAGACGCGGAGATCCGGTTTCAGTGAAGGGCGGACGCAGCGCGTCGTATTCGGTTGCGATATTGGCGGGTATGGGATGCTCGTAATCTAGGATGGGCGCGGCCAACCCACCTGCCGCATCCAAGAGAGCACAGCACGCACCGTGGGTCGTCACAGATATGGCGTCGACCCCATACGCCACGTTAAATTGCGTCAATGCGTCGAGCAGAAAATCCCAATGTCCCTCCACATCGAAATGCGGCCAGGGCGGGCCGGAGAGCACGGTATTCGAGCGCGTCACCACATCAATTTCGGTCAGGGTTTCCAGATCAACCAGCGCTAATTTCGCGTTGGTCTTGCCGATGTCGATAACGGCGATGTGGCGCGGGCTGGTCATGGCATATGGAAGACGCGGGGCAGCGAGACCGCGACCGGAGCATTATCAGACCCGGTTTCCATGATATCGGCCATATATGCCCACCAGCGTTGCATGACCGGATGATCGGGCAGAGCATCCATCGTGTGGGTTTCGATGCGGGTCAAAACACCGATAAGCAAGTTGGTTTCCACGTCGAAATGGATGCTGTAATCGCTAACGCCCGCTTCGCGCAGCAGCGCCGACAAGTCTGGCCAGATTTCGTCATGGCGACGCTGATATTCTGCCTCCATGCCGGGGTTGAGGCGCATCCGAAAGACGTATCGCTCGCTCATGCTTTCCTCCTGTTTGCAACCAACGTCCAAAGCCGGGGCAGCGCGATGACACCAATCAGAAGCAGACCGATGACGATTGACATCACGATCCCCGGCACGTTGAGCAATCCGAGGCCGAAAGTCACCAACCCCATGACGAAAGCTGCGATAACCACACCGGGGATAGTGCCGGACCCGCCCAGAATATTCACCCCGCCGAGCACGACCATCGTTACGACCTCCAGTTCCATACCGCTCGCGATGCTGGGGCGGGTGGAACCAAGGCGGGAGGTCAGGCAGACCGCTGCGACACCGGACATCAACCCGGTAAGCAGGAACAGGGTAAACTTCACGCGCCGTACCCGTATGCCGCTGAACAGGGCTCCGGTCGGGTTGTTGCCGATCGCATAGACGGCGCGGCCAAAATTAGTCCGGTGCAGGAGCACATAATAGGCAATGGCGATGAGCGCGAACAACAGCATCTCCACTGTGAAGACCCAGTAGATGTACCCCTGCCCGAACCATGCGAAACTGGACGGGTATCCCTGAAACGAACTGTCGCCGAGGATGATATAGCTGATGCCGCGAAACAGGCTCATGGTGCCGATGGTCACGACGATTGAGGGTAGGCCCAGTATCGTCACGAACACCGCGTTGAATGCTCCGCACAGCAAACCGATGCTGAGACCAATCAGAACCAGAACCGGCGTTTCCGCCCCGTATTGCGCCGCCAGCCCCATCGCGGTGCTGGACAAAGCGATAATCGAGGCGACCGATAGGTCGATCTCACCGGAGATAATCAGCAATGCCATCGCAAAGGCGATCATCGCTTTTTCGGTGAAGTTGAATGTCGCGTCGCTAAGGTTCCAGGGGTCAAGGAAATAGGGAGAGGCGAAGCTGTTCAGAATGAAAATCCCGATGGCTACCGCGAGCAGCAGTGCTTCCCACGAGCGCAGAGTGCGATAGGCTCTGCCGTGCAAACGGTCGGGGACGTGACGCATGGGGGTGGCCGTGTCGGTCATGGGGTTACATCCGCCGATTTGAGAATGATGCGACCCTTGGCGCGGCCCGCACGGGCGTTGAACGCGACGGCAATCAGGATCGCGCTGCCTGAAATGGCCAGTTGCCAAAAGGGCGAGATGTTCACCACAGGGAGAGCGTTCTTCACCACGCCGAGGAATATTGCGCCTAATACCGCACCGCCTACCGATCCGATTCCCCCGGCAATGGATATCCCGCCGATCACGCAGGCGGCGACGACCTCAAGCTCGAACCCGCCTGCAATATCGACATAGGCCACGGCATAACGCGCAACCCACAGATATCCGGTCAAGCCTGCTAGCGCACCGGAAATAACGAAGGCGACGAATTGCGTACGCCCGACATTGATTCCGGTATAGACCGCCGCGTGGGGATTGCCGCCGACCGCAAGGATCGACCGCCCTAGTGGCGTGCGTGCCATCATCACGGCAAAGACGATGATCGTCAGAACAGCCGCCCATGACAGCACCGGTAACCCGAGCATCTGCGCCCGCGGGAAACCGGTAAAGGCAGGGCTCATCTCATGCGAATTGACCCATTTTCCGTCCGAGATCAAAAAGATCACGCCGCGAAAAATCGTCATGGTCCCGAGGGTTACAACAATGGGCGGGATGGCCAGCTTCCACACCAGCAACCCGTTGATCGCTCCCATAAAAGCGCCGAGCAGGACCGCGATGCTCACAATCACCGGAATAGGCAGATCCGGCATCGCAACATTGAGCATCGCCACCGCCATACCTGTCAGTGCCAGATTAGCGGCAACAGACAGGTCGATACACCGGGTCATGATGACCACCATCTGGCCCAGTGCGAGGATGATCAGCGGTGCGGTATCGTTGAAGACATTGGCGAGATTATCCGGAGCGACGAACCCCGGAAACCGTGTCGCGATCAGCGCGAGCAAAATAAGGACGGCTCCGCCGAGGATGAGTTCACGCAAGGGCAGAAAACGCATCATTGCTCTCATGCCTCCTGTAATTGCGGGGTTTCGGTGATGCCCGCCGCATGGCGCACCAGCGTTTCAGGGGTCAGGTCATCGCCCGTCACCTCTGCCGCGATGCGCCCGTCCCGCATGACGATCACGCGGTCAGCCATGCCGATCACTTCCGGGATTTCAGAGCTGACCATGATGACGGAAAGCCCCTGCGCAGCCAGCTCGGCCATAAACTCGTGAACGGCGGCCTTGGAGCCGATGTCGATGCCCTTGGTAGGCTCATCCAGAATAATGACCTTCGGCTGTGTCGCCAGCCATTTGGCAATGACGACCTTTTGCTGGTTGCCGCCCGACAGCGTGCCTACATCCTGATCCAACGCCGCAGCGCGCAAATCAAGGCGCTGGGAATATTCCCGCGCCAGCGCAAATTCCTCCGCCAGCCGTAAAAAACCGGATTTCGATGTCCGGCCCAGCGACGGCAGAGTGATGTTCTGGAAAATCGGCAAGCCGATAACCGCGCCCTGCTTGCCCCGATCCTCCGGCACGTAGACGATGCCATAGTCGACCGCATCGGCAGGAGAGCGGATAGTGCACTCCGCGCCTTCGATGCGGCAGGTTCCGGCGCTCGGCTTCGTGATGCCGAACAGCGCCTGCATGAATTCCGAGCGCCCTGCGCCCACAAGTCCGTAAAAACCAAGGATTTCGCCGCGCTTGAGGTCAAAGCCTATATCGGCGAACTCGGTCGGATGGGAATATCCCTCGACGGTCAGCACCGTCTCGCTGCTGTCGGGCGCGGGCGCGCGGGTGGGGAAAATCTGCTCGACCGAGCGCCCGACCATCATTTGCACCAACGCATTCTCGTCAATATCCGCGATCCGGCCATCGCCGACAAACGCACCGTCACGGAACACGGTGTAGCGGTCGGCGATACGGAAAATCTCGTCGAACTTGTGACTGATGAACAGGATTGCCTTGCCCTGAGCCTTCAGCGTTTCGACCAGCGCATAAAGCTCCTCAATTTCCTTGTGCGAGAGCGCCGCAGTCGGTTCGTCCATGATGACGACCCGTGCATCGACGGACAACGCGCGCGCGATGGCGACGAGGTGGCGGTTGGCAATGCCAAGGTCCCGCAGCAGGGTTCGCGTGCTGAAAGGAGCGCCAATCTCTTCGATCAGATCATGCGCCGCCCGGTGCATCGCGCTTCGGTCGATCAAACCCCAAGGCGTGCGCGGTGCATGACCGATGAAGATATTCTCGGCCACCGACAATTCATCGAACAGGACGGTTTCTTGATGGATCGCCGTAATCCCGGCGCGGGCGGCATCGTTAGGCGTCGCAAAAGTGACCGGCTCACCGTCGATGCGGATCGTTCCCCCATCGGGGGTGTAGATGCCGGTGAGGATCTTAACGGTTGTGGATTTGCCCGCCCCGTTCTCACCGACCAATGCTGTCACTTCGCCGGGGATCAGATCCAGCCGCACCCGGTCGAGCGCCTTTACGCCCGGAAATATCTTGGTGATGTCGTCCATTGAGACGACAGGGGAACCGCCGCGCGAATAACGCTCGTTCATGTCGTGGCCTATCTAATGGAAGCGAAAAGAGCAGTGCGGCCCGACACGCATGACGGGCCGCGAAGCAGATCAGAAGATTTCTTTGAAGTCTTCGATATTGCTGGCGTCATAGACGAACGGGTCGGCCATCGCGCCCTCATTCTTTTCATCCAGCGTCAGGCTGCCCATGCGGCCCATAGGGATTTCGGCACCCTCGCCGGTTTCGGCACCATTCTGGCTCAGCTCATAGGCCAGCATAGTTGCGGAGTATCCAAGATCAATCGGGTTCCAGATCGCAAAGGACTTCGACGCCCCGCTCTCGATTGCGCCCGCCATTTCGGAGGGCAGACCCAGCCCGGTCACATTAACCTTCCCCACTTTGCCAGCATCAACTACGGCCTGCGCGGCAGCGACGATACCGACGGAGGTCGGTGCGATGATGGCGTCGAGATCGGGATACGACTGCATCAGGCCAGTGGCCTCGCGATATGATTTATCAGCCAGGTCATCGCCATAGACCGTCGCAACCACATTGATGCCGGGATAATCGCCGAGAACCTTGGTCATCTCCTCAATCCAGATGTTCTGATTGGTCGAGGTGGTGGTGGCCGACAGCACAGCAACATCCCCGCCATCGGGCAGGTGGTCAGCGGCGAGCTTGACGATCATGTTGCCGATCAGCGGATTAGACGACGGGTTCAGATGCATCTGACGGCCCTCAGGCGCGACGCCGGAATCCCAACTGATCACGGTGATCCCGCGTTGCATTGCACGTTTCAGGGCCGGGACCAGCGCATCAGTGTCATTCGCCGAAATCGCGATGGCATCGACCCGCTGGGCGATGAGCGCGTTGATGACCTCGATCTGGCCTTCGGCGGTGGTGTCGGTCGGGCCGGTATAGATCACCTCGACATTGCCGAGCTCTTCGGCGGCTTCCTCCGCGCCCTTCGCGGCGGCCTCAAAGAAACCGATACCGAGCGCCTTGACGACCAGCGCAATGCGCACGTTGTCTGCGGCCTGTGCCGGTGCAACGAACAGTGCGGCGGCCATAGCGGCACTGGTCAGGGCTTTGGTGATGATACTCATGGTGTTTCCTCCCTTTGGATTCTCATGGTCGTTTCTAATGGTTTGAGTACAGAGTCAGGATGCGACCTCTTCCTTTTGCGGCGCACCTGACGGCACGACGATCAGCGTCACCTCTGCTGCCTCCAGCATGGCGGCACTGCGGTCGTCGATGCCGTCATCGGTAATGATGGTGTCGATGCGGCTTAGCGGACAAAGAACAAGACTGGAGCGGTTCGCGAATTTTGAACTGTCCACCAGCACAATCAATTCATCCGCCTGCCCGATCAGTTTTTCCTCGGCCTGAATCAGCAGCGGATCCATCTCCATCAATCCCAGCGGGCCGATACCCTGTGCACCCATGAACATTCGCCGTGCGTAGAAATTGCGCGTCACGTCATTCTCAAAGGGCGACAGCACGATGTTTTGCTCGCGATAAACGATGCCGCCCGAGAGCATCACGGTGTTTTGCGTGTTCTTCAGCAGATGGTCGGCGATGGGGAAGGAGTTCGTGAACACCTGCATCCGGCGCGAGGCTAGGGGGTGTACCATCTGAAATGTGGTTGTTCCGCCATTGATGATGATCGGTTCACCGTCGTCGCATAATTCTACGGCGGCGGCTGCAATCGCCCGCTTTTCAGCGATGTTCATTGTCTCGTTGAGCGAGAAAGGCCGCCCGGCCAGCCCAACGAATGGCGCCGATTGCAAAGCCTCGGCTCCACCCCGAACGCGGCGCAGGCGCTTTTGTTCGTCAAGCGTATTGATGTCCCGCCGTACCGTTGCTTCCGACGCCCCGGTCAGGGCGCACAGATCTCCGACCGTGACCAGCGAACGGTCCTGAACGGCAGAGAAAATGACGCGATGGCGGTCTTTTTCGTGCATGAAACACCCTTATCAATCGCCATCACCGTGACGCGACTCACTTTCAATTGTCAATCAATAATTGTCAATTTCTTTCATATTGCACTGCACAATGATTGAAGATGATTGAAAGTGATTGACTTGATTTCCAGCCCCCTTCACGGTGCCTCCCGATCAACCTTCCCGTAACCGCCCATTGACGGAGACCACGATGACCGCTTCCCACACCAGCCAGAGCCTTGAAAATAAATGGGATGCCGTCCGCGCGAAAAACATGAGCGAGCCGGAAAAACTACTCTACCGCTCGAACCTGTTGGGGTCAGATAAGCGAATCACCAATTACGGCGGCGGCAATACATCGGCCAAGGTCATGCAGAAAGACCCGCTGACCGGTGATATAACCGAAGTGCTGTGGGTCAAGGGATCGGGCGGCGACGTCGGCTCGATCAAGATGGACGGATTCTCGACGCTCTATATGGACAAGCTGAACGCGCTCAAATCCCTGTATCGCGGGGTGGAGTTCGAGGACGAGATGGTGGCCTATCTGCCCCATTGCACCTTTAATCTGAACCCCCGCGCGGCCAGCATCGACACGCCGCTCCACGCCTATGTCCCCGCGAAACATGTCGACCACATGCACCCGGACGCCATCATCGCTATCGCGGCTGCGAAAGATAGCAAGGTCCTGACACAACAGATTTTCGGGAATGATATCGGGTGGCTGCCTTGGAAAAAACCGGGCTTCGAACTGGGATTATGGCTGTCGGATTTCTGCGCGAAAAATCCGTCGGCAAAGGGGGTCGTCCTGGAAAGCCACGGGTTGTTCACCTGGGCCGATGATGCGCGCGAGTGTTATGAACTGACCTTGCAGGTGATCCAGAAGGCGATGGACTGGTTCAAGGCCGAGACTGCTGGGAAACCCGCTTTTGGGGGTGCGATACACGATAGCCTGCCGCCGGGGGAGCGCCGCGCCGTCGCCGCTCGCCTGATGCCCGCAATCCGCGGCTTTGTGTCGGGCAAGCAGCATATGGTCGGACATTTCACCGACAGCGACGCTGTGCTTGAATTTGTGAATGGTCGGGACATGGAGCGCCTCGCCGCGCTCGGCACGTCCTGCCCCGATCACTTCCTGCGAACGAAAATCTGTCCGCTGGTTGTTGATTTTACGCCAAGCGCGCCGGATGTGGAGGCAACGCTCGAGGGGTTGGAGGGCGCTGTCGCCAGCTATCGCGAAGGCTATCAGGCGTATTACGACCGCTGCAAACACGATAACAGCCCCGCCATCCGCGATCCGAACGCTGTGGTCTATCTGGTGCCGGGCGTCGGCATGATCACCTTTGCAAAGGACAAGGCAACCGCGCGCATCTCCGGCGAGTTTTATGTCAACGCCATCAACGTCATGCGCGGGGCTGATGCGGTTTCCGAATATTGCGGGCTGCCGGAACAGGAAGCCTTCGACATCGAATACTGGCTGTTGGAAGAAGCCAAGTTACAGCGGATGCCTGCGCCGAAGTCCATGGCCGGACGGGTGGCGCTGGTAACAGGCGGCGCAGGAGGTATCGGGTCGGCCACGGCAGAGCGATACCTGCGCGAAGGCGCTTGCGTCATGCTCGCTGATATAGACGAGGCTGCGCTTGCCGAAACAGCCACAGCACTGAGCAAGCAATACTCGCCGGATGTCGTTCGTACCGTTGCGATGAATGTCACGGATGAGGATGCCATCGCCGCCGCCTATAGCAGTATAGCGCTCGAATTCGGCGGTGTAGATATCCTCGTCTCGAATGCGGGGATCGCGAGTTCAGCTCCAATCGAGGAAACAACCCTCGATCTCTGGAACAAGAACATGGCGATCCTGTCGACGGGGTATTTCCTCGTCAGCCGCGAAGCCTTTAGGGTGTTCAAGGTCCAGAGCATGGGCGGCGCGATCGTGTTTGTTGCCTCAAAGAATGGCCTCGCCGCCTCGCCTAATGCGTCAGCATATTGCACCGCGAAGGCGTCGGAAATTCATCTCGCGCGCTGTCTGGCGCTCGAAGGGGCGCCGATGGGCGTGCGGGTCAATGTCGTAAATCCCGATGCGGTGCTGAAGGGGTCAAAGATCTGGCAGGGCGAATGGCTTGACCAGCGCGCCGGAACCTATGGCACCGACAAGGAGGGGTTGGAGGAGATGTATCGGGAGCGGTCGATGCTGAAACGCTCTGTCCTGCCGGAAGACATCGCGGAGGCAGCCTATTTTCTGGCCTCGGACCTCTCGGCGAAATCGACCGGCAATATCATCAACGTAGATGCGGGCAACGTACAAGCGTTCACGCGCTAAGGGGACCTTCCATGATTTCGCAGGACATTATCGACCAACATAACGCACTCGGCGCGAACAGGCTCAAGGCAGATTACGATGCGCTCGGCGCGCATCTGGATCGCCGGGGCATAGACATCGAAAACATCAAGGCCAAGGTTGCAGGTTTCGGTGTTGCGGTGCCGAGTTGGGGTGTCGGCACCGGCGGCACACGATTCGCGCGCTTTCCCGGGCCGGGAGAGCCGCGCGATATCTTCGACAAGCTCGATGATTGCAGCGTGATCCAGCGCCTGACCTGCGCAACACCCACCGTCTCGCTGCATATCCCGTGGGACGCCCAGCCGGCCGCCGATTTGATCTCCAAGGCCGAAGAGGTCGGATTGAGTTTCGACGCGATGAACTCAAACACATTTCAGGACCAGCCGGACCAGACGCACAGTTACAAATTCGGTTCGCTGACCCACACCAACGCGGCCACGCGGGCGCAGGCAATCGAGCATAACATCGCCTGTATCGAGTTGGGCGAGAAGATCGGATCGAAGGCCCTGACGATCTGGGTCGGTGACGGATCGAATTTTCCCGGTCAGACCAATCTGACTCGGCAGTTCGAGCGGTATCTGGAATCGGCAGGGCAGATTTACGCCGCCCTGCCCGGTGACTGGACTTTGCTGACCGAGCACAAGATGTACGAACCCGCCTTCTATTCAACCGTCGTGCAAGACTGGGGCACAAATCTCCTGATCGCTCAGCAGCTGGGCGATCAGGCGAAGTGCCTCGTCGATCTGGGCCATCACGCGCCGAACGTAAACATCGAGATGATCGTCGCACGCCTGACCCAATTCGGAAAGCTGGGCGGATTTCATTTCAATGACAGCAAATATGGCGACGACGATCTCGATACCGGCAGCATCGACCCGTATCGTTTATTCCTCGTCTTCAATGAATTGGTCGAGGCCGAGGTGGACCCCGGATTTAACCCGATGCATATGCTTGATCAAAGTCACAACGTCACCGATCCCATCGAGAGTCTGATGGTCTCCGCCGTCGAAGTACAACGCGCCTATGCGCTGGCATTGCTGGTTGATCGCGCTGCGCTCGAGGGATTTCAGAACGACAACGATGCCCTGATGGCAACGGCCACGCTAAAGCATGGTTTTCGCACAGACGTGGATCCGATCTTGGCGATGGCGCGTTTCGAGAGCGGCGGTGCACTCGATCCTGTCGCAGCCTATCGCGCGTCTGGTTATCGCGCCAATGTTGCGTCCGCACGACCGAAAGTTTCGGGTGCGGGAGGAGGCATCGTCTAACCTTCGCCGAGGCTTTTCGATCCCGCGCAAACGCAATGCATGAAGCTGTTTATACCGCAAGCTTTTGCGCTCGTTATGTTTGCCCGGATGTAACCCAGAGATCAGGCTATCAGCAGTGCCCGTCGAAAGCGTGCAATCTCCACCTTCGATAAACTTACCAAAATGGGTCGAGGTAGACTCAGAATCTAATCGACCTGTGGATCGCACATGCTGCCGTTGCTCGAGATCACCTTGTTCATCGGCAGACACATGCTCTGCTGCGGTATGACCATGTATCCGCCGTCAATTTCAGGCTTATTCTCTGATATAACCAGTATTTATTCGATACCGGCGAATCGTCTGGTCCAAATGTTACTCAAACTGCCGAAGGTATTCATAAATGGCGATGCGATCTTTTTCTTTTTTCAGGCCACGGAAAGACATCTTTGTTCCCTTCGCGTAAACTTTAGGTTCGGTAAGAAATTTATCCAAGGTGGCTTCACTCCATATACGTTCTTCTTTGGAAGCAAGCTTAAACGCGGAAGAATATTTGAAGCCTTCGATTGACCCCATTCGACGGCCAATTAAATTGTTCAAATGTGGGCCAGCCTTATTTTTCGCTCCCTCACCAACCGCGTGGCAACTTTTGCACTTTCTGAAGATTTTCTTACCTGTTGCTATCAATTGCGCATCCGGGTCGGTCTCTTCAATAACCTGCGCTGCACCCACTGCGTTGTTCTGTCGATCCATATCTTGCGCCGAGACTGGCACAAACGAAGGGCCGTCGGCACTGAAAGTCGGTAGATCATCAATTGACGCAGGATTCATGACTGATTCGGTCCCGCCATCGGCCGGCGTCTCAACCAAAAAAACCGAGCGCATTGTCACTTTGACTTCCGCTTTGCAGTTCTTCATGCAGGGTTCGGTACGCCATCTCGTGTACTCGATTGCAGGACGATCATCGAAGATGAAGCCGTCTTTATTATGCATCTCAAAATCTGCGAAATTATCCCGGTTCAACTCGAAGTCATCTTCCACAAGATCATTCGAGTACAGGATGTAGGCAACGATGGAGTAGGTTTCGTTGGCGGTCAGTGTCCCTGCCTCTCCAAACGGCATTGATCGATTGATGTAATCCCAAGCCGTCGAGAGATGCGGCCAGTAAGATCCGACGGTCTTTACTGGATCCGCGTCCCCAAGTGTATCGAAACCACCGGCAAGGACAGGCCAGTTATCGGCACCTTCGGCGAAATCACCATGGCAGGATGCGCACTTGTCAGCAAAAACTTCCTCACCTGTCGCAACGTCTCCCGAACCGTCTGGCAAGCCTCGACCACCTGGTACTACGTCGACATCCCAGGCGGCAATCTCCTCGGTCAGAGCCGTGCGGCCTAAGCCAAGTTTCTTTCCCGGCGTGGGCGCAGAAGCGACTTTCTTTTGTCGACCGGTAACCGCGCGGGCGCGTTCTTGGATTTGAGCGACCTGTGTCTCCAACTCTGCTGCGCGTGCAGACTCGGCCTCGGCAACCTTCGCTGCCGTCGCTCGCTTTTCAGCTTCGGCAGGGAGCAACAACTTGGCTTGCTGCACTCCGGTGCCAACCTTCGCGATTTGCTCCTCGAGGAATCCGATTTTTCGATCGCCATAATTCGTCTTGGCGAGAGCATAACCGCTACCAATAACAAATCCGAGCACCCCGAAAGTGGGGAGGATAAACGTTTTCATAGGTCTGGAATTAGGAAACTTCGACATTCTCTGCGACCCCTTCTGCGTTTACATACCAGGTTTGGATACAGTTGTTGTGATAGACCGCGTTTTCACCGCGCATCTCGCGGAGTTGGTCTTTGGTGGGCTGGACGTAGCCCGTGTCATCCATAGCGCGGCTTTGCAGTAGCATCGGTGAGCCGTCCCATTCCGTATCAAGATAGAAGCGCGTCAGAGCCTTGGTGTCTCCTTGTTTGCCAAGGCGCGCGGTTTCCCACGTGATCCCGCCGTCTTTCGAGACGTCCACCCGCCTGATCTGACCATGACCGGACCAAGCAAGACCCGAAATCACCAGCGGCCCATTGCCATGAGAGATCGGCATTTGGGGACTGGGCGACGTGATGACAGATTTTGCATCCATCACCCAAGTCCACTTCCGCGCGGTGCCGTCTTCGTATACGTCGGTATATTTCGAAGTTTCCTCGCGGCTTTCGACGGCCACATCGATAACCTCGATCCGGCGGATCCATTTCACCCACATGTTGCCCTCCCAACCAGGCACCACCAGACGCACTGGATATCCATGCTCCATCCGAAGGGCTTCTCCGTTGGCCTTAAATGCTACAAGGACATCATCGAGCGCTTTTTCCATCGGGATCGATCGACCATTCGAAGACGCGTCCGCACCTTCGACGTAGACCCATTTATCTTTCAAATCTCCTGCCGCACCGAGACCGGCTTCGTTCAGCAAAGTGCGTAAAGGGACGCCCGTGTATTCCATATTGTGGATCATGCCGTGGGTGAATTGGACGCCGTTGAGTTGCGCTCCGGCCCACTCCATTCCGGTGTTCGCTGCACACTCGCAGAAATAGACGTGGTTCTCGCGTGGAAACCGCTCAATGTCTTCATAGGAAAACACCAACGGCTTATCGACCAATCCATTGATCATCAGTCGGTAGTCTTCCTTGCGCAATTCAATAGCACCGGAGTGGTGGCGTTCGAACGCGCAGCCCTGCGGGGTAATCGTTCCGTCGAGCGCATGGATAGGCGTAAAGTTGATGGACGAAATCGGTGACGCCGTTAGCCATTCCACATTCCGGCGCACCACATCGCTTTCAAAACTGATCGGCAAGCCGTACGGAGTTTCATCAACGCCCGCACCTGTGATCGACGCCCAATCCTGCAACTCGGTAATCAGGGGATCGGGGTCGCGTGCCAGTGCACCACCTGTCGCGATGCCGAGCGCCGCAAATGCACCACTTCCCAATAAAGCACGGCGGGAAGGTTTGAAAAGATAATCCATGTTCAACGCCTCCTCATTCATCTAAAGGCCGACCACTTCGACGCTGTTATTTTGTTTGATCGTGACAGTGCCGAGTTTACGAATATGGTCTTCGACAACATCCCAGATTTGCGGACCCGCAGTATCCTCATTCACCGAGGCCCAACCGGCAACGACGTAGGACCGCGATGGATCAATAGGTTCGCCGGAACTGAGCAGCGTCATGTTTGAGATGCGCTCGCCCTGCGGTTTCGAGATGTCTATTCGATATCCGAGACCGCCCGTCCGAACCATATCGCCGCCCTGTTGGTAATACGGATCAGGGTTAAAAATGTTGTCGGCTACATCTTCGAGAACGACTTTTAAGAACTCGCCTGTCATCTCGGTCCGATATGCTTCTCCATAAGACATCGACGTCACACCAAAGATGTCTTCCCGCGTGATCTCTTGTCCGGGGATCAGTGACGGCCCCCAACGCACGCCAGGGCTCAGGGCAATTTCGGCATCGCGCTCACTGATCAGCGCGTCGCAGATAAGGTCATCCCAACTGCCATTAAAATTACCGCGCCGGTAGAGAAGGCTGTTCGTTTGCCCAATCACTTCGGACATCTCGTCCTCATAAGGTGCGCGCTGCACGTCAATGAGCTTGCTCACATCGGGATCGGCATCGATAACATCGGAGAATACCGGGATCAGCTTCGTCCGGTAGCCTTTCATCGCGCCATCGCGAATATCCAGATCGATGCGGCTGACAAATTTGCCGTTAGATCCCGAAGGAACGATGATTGTCTTTCCGACCAGCGCCGCTTCAGGGAGAGCATCATGTGTGTGACCGGAAAGAATTACATCAATCCCAGGGACGACGCCGGCCATTTTTTTATCGACGTCGAAACCGTTATGGCTGAGCAGAACGACGCATTCCGCACCTTTTTCTCTAACCTCTTCCACCATCGCGGCCATGTTTTTATCGCGAATTCCGAAAGAGTATTCCGGGAACATCCACCCAGGATTGGCGATTGGCATATAAGGGAACGCCTGACCGATCACTGCTACCTGAGTTCCGCCGCGTTCGAACATTTTATAGGGTGGAAAGAGTTCCGCAGGTTCATCCCATTCAGCGTCGAAAATATTCTGGCCTAATGCTGCAAATGGCAAACTCTCCACTAATTCTTGGAGCCGCTCGCTCCCGAGCGTAAACTCCCAATGGAACGTCATAGCATCAGGGGCGAGTGCATTCATGACATTGACCATGTCCTGCGCTTCGGTTTTCCAACACGTATAGGACCCGTGCCACGTATCCCCGCCATCAAGGAGAATAGCGTCAGGACGATCTGCTCTAATTGCCTTGATGATCGTTGCGACGCGATCAAGCCCCCCGACCCTGCCGTATGAACCAGCAAGCGCCGAGAAATCGCCCGAACTTAAAGCGTAGTGGCTAGGGCTTCCGTCAGTGATCCCGTATAGTTTTCGGAAGTCTCTGCCTGTCAGGTGCGGCACCATGCCTTTGTTTGCACCGACGCCGATGTTGACCGAAGGTTCACGGAAATAGATCGGCTTTAGCTGACCGTGAATGTCAGTGATATGGATCAGCGATACGTTGCCGAATGTGTCAAATTCCAGAAGATGATCTTGCGTCAGAAGCTGTTGAGCTGCGAGACGACTCCAATTGCCGAAGCCCGAGGTTCCAACGATGGCGGAAGCAGCCATCCCAACTTGAAGAAAATCACGACGCGAGATCATCTGGCTTCATCCTGATTTAAAATTGAAATTCCGAACAGTGCAGTCCTGAGATGCTCACTGGTTACAGAATGTAATTTTTGGAGGCTGGCGTCAGATTCAATCCGAATAACCCATTGCAAAAATCACCACAAAGCTCCGCCCTGGCACCAAAGCGCAAAAATTCAAAATCCTTCAATGCCCCGCCTCAAGAGCGGGGCTAGAAGCCATTTACGAAACTTTGATTTTTTTCTCGGTGGTGAAATCACCGTCGCCATCGGTCTTCCAAAGAAACTCGACCGTTCCGCTTTCGGGAACCTTCAAGGTAAACTCGATGTACGGGTTCGTTGAAACAGCTGCCTTGACATCGACCTCGAAGAACTTTTCGCCATTAAAACTTGCCGAAAAATAATTGACGATATCCTGAGGGATCAACTCGCCGGTCTTCTTGTCTTTGCGCTGACCGGACTCCATCGGATGAGACAGCAACGTCTTGATTGTAACAACTTCGCCTGCATCGGCCTTCTTGGGTACTTTTACCCGTGGTTTGATCTTCGCCATTTCAATTAACCTCCACATCCACCGATAGTGACTTTAATCGCGCGCGATGCTCGATGGACTGACCCATCTTTCATCCGCGCGAGCGCCACGACATCTTGTGTCTTAGCAAGACGGATGCGGGTCGAAGCGCGTGCTTCACCGGAAAGCACACCGAACTTAAAGGTAGCGACGCCCGGGTTCGGGTTGCCAGCGGCGAAAACGATAATCTCTTCAACCATATCGTCGCCCTCCATCTCGCTATCAACCGATACTTCGATCGGAACGGAATTGCCATTCTCGGCAATTTCTGGTGCATCAATTGAAATCTTGCCGTCAGAAATCTTCGCATCGCCGGCAAATGCGGCAATGGATTCTTCAGTGTTCATTTCCTTAGCAAAGGCTGGCGTACCGAAGGCGACAACCGCCGCACCGGCCAAGCCAAATGTCAGTGTCTGTCGCCTTGAAAAATTCTGCATCATTATCGTACCTCCCTGCATTCTCATTCTTGGTATTTTGACTACCTTCGTAACACATTCAATAAAATAAATACACTATAATTTGTACTGGAAATATTTCCGAGTTGGCGGTTTCAAGAGCGAAGTGCAACGGGTGCGAGGAAGGCCTCGATGGGCGATCTGAAGCGGAGGCACTTTCTGGGCGTTGTGTTGAGCGTCATGGCGATGCCCTGAATGTCTTGTTCGGTCATGTCGTCGAGGTCTGTGCTGCGTGGCAACCAGCGTCGCAATCGTCCGTTGGTATTCTCGACGCCGCCCTTCTGCCATGAAGCATAAGCATCGCAGAAGTAGGTCGTCTCTGAGAGCAGCCCTTGCAGCAGCGCGTGCTGTGCGAACTCCCCGCCATTGTCGAAAGTTGCCGACTTACGCATATCCGGGCTGAGGCGTTTGAACACAGCCATGATTGCGGAAACGGT
>CALGNW010000033.1 GCA_937958345.1 uncultured Neomegalonema sp.
GAGAAATTATGAACGCCTTTTCGAAAATCGAAGATTATGAAGTCGGCTACAACATACCTGCTGCTGTCGGCATGGACGAATCCGAAATCCAAACGCCCTGCCTTGTGATCGACCTCGACGCAATGGAGCGCAACATCAAAAAGATGGGCAACTTCGCCAAAGAGATGGGCGTGCGCCATCGCAGTCACGGCAAGATGCACAAGTCCGTGGATGTGCAAAAAATTCAGCAAGAACTCGGCGGCGCGTGCGGTGTTTGCTGTCAAAAGGTGTCAGAGGCCGAAGCCTTCGCCCGCGGCGGCATAAAGGACGTACTCGTTTCCAATCAGGTCCGCGACCCTGCAAAAATCGACCGCCTCGCCCGTATTCCGAAACTCGGCGCGCGTGCGCTTTGCTGTGTCGATGACATCGAGAATGTGGCGGACTTGTCGGCTGGCGCGAAAAAGCACGGCACTGAAATCGAATGCCTGGTTGAAATCGACTGCGGCGCGGGTCGCTGCGGCGTGACCACAACCGAAGCTGTGGTCGAAATCGCAAAAGCCATTCATGCGGCAGACAATCTGAAGTTCTCGGGCATCCAAGCCTATCAGGGCGCGATGCAGCACATGGACAGCTATGACGAGCGCAAGGCGAAAATCGATATCGCCGTCGCGATGGTCAAGGACGCCGTCGATACGCTGAAGGCCGAGGGCCTTGAATGCGACATTGTCGGCGGCGGCGGAACCGGCAGTTATTATTTCGAGGGCAACTCGGGCGTCTACAACGAACTGCAATGCGGGTCTTACGCCTTTATGGATGCAGACTATGGCCGCATCCTCGATAAAGACGGCAACCGCATTGATCAGGGCGAATGGGAAAACGCCCTCTTCATCCTGACCTCGGTGATGAGCCATGCAAAGGCCGACAAGGCAATCTGCGACGCCGGTCTCAAGGCCCAGTCCGTCGACAGCGGCCTGCCTTTCATCTTTGGCCGCAAAGATGTCGAGTACGTCAAATGCTCGGACGAACACGGTGTCATTGCCGACCCCGATGGCGTCCTGAAAGTGAATGACAAGCTCAAGCTCGTTCCAGGACACTGCGACCCGACGTGCAACGTCCATGACTGGTATGTCGGCGTCCGCAACGGAAAGGTCGAAACAATCTGGCCCGTCACTGCGCGCGGCCTTGCATACTAAGACCACAATCAGTCCCGGTCTCGGGCCGGGGCTGATCCGCTATGAAAGCGCAACGCACACGTTTCTCATGCCATGACAGGATACCCGCTATGCTCATCGTCTCCGAAGAAGTTTGCCAAAAAGTCATTGGCCGTGCCGATGCTTTCGAGGCGGTGGAACAGGTTTTTGCCGCGATGGCACGGGGCGACGCATATAACTTCCCTGTTATCCGTGAAGCAATCGGCCACGCCGATGCGCTGTATGGCTTCAAGTCAGGTTTTGACCGTGCGGGTCTGGCACTCGGCCTCAAATCCGGTGGTTACTGGCCCGGCAACATGGATAAGGGCCTGACGAACCACCAATCCACGGTCTTCCTGTTTGATCCCGATACCGGAAAGCTACACGCGCTTGTCGGCGGAAACTATCTGACCGCTGTGCGAACCGCCGCCGCCAGTTCCGTCTCGATTGCTCATCTGGCCCGCAAAGATTCCAAAGTCCTCGGCATGGTCGGCGCAGGACATCAGGCGCAGTTTCAACTGCGTGCAGCGGCAGAACAGCGTGACTTCGAAAAGGTCCTCGCGTGGAATTTCCATCCCGACATGCTGCCCAAATTGGGTGCAGTGGCAGCCGAAATCGGACTGCCCTTCGAAGCTGTCGAGCGCGAGCAACTCGGCGCTGAGGCTGACGCGATCATCACCATCACATCGGCACACGAGGCCCTGATGATGAAGGATTGGGTTAAACCCGGCACGCACATCGCCTGCATGGGGACGGACACCAAAGGCAAGCAAGAGGTCGATCCTGCACTGATCGCCGCCGCAACGGTCTTTACAGACGAGGTCGCGCAATCGACCACAATCGGCGAGACTCAGCACGCTGTCGCGTCCGGTCTGATCGCGGAAAAAGACATCACCCCGATTGGGGATGTGATCAACGGCAAGCACCCGGGCCGCACCAGCGACGACGAAATTACGCTGTTCGATGGCACGGGTGTCGGCCTGCAGGATCTCGCGGTCGCATCGGTCGCGGCAAGGCTCGCTCAGCAGGCGGGCGATGCGGTCGTCATCGACCTTTGAATCGGGCGGCGTGACCATGACCGGAAACGACGCGGTCGGTATCCTTTTTATCGGACACGGTTCTATCGCGGCTTATGCCGCAAAACAGATCCGGCAAACCCCGCGCATGACCGTGCATTCCGCACTATGCCGCCCGGGACGGGACAGCGCCGCGCGGGCGGTCTTTGGCGAAAATGTCGAGACCGGCACTCGGTTTGGCGACCTGTCCAGACAGGCCACCGTCGCTGTCGACTGTGCGGGCCACGACGCCCTTCGGGCACATGGTCCTGCCATCCTCGGCGCGGGGGTGGATTTACTGACCGTTTCAAACGGCGCGCTCTCGGACCCCGACCTTCTTGATACATTGAGAGACGCCGCAATCCGCGGCGGCGCAAAGCTCAAATTCCTTTCCGGAGCGATCGGGGCGATTGATGCCATTGCAGCCGCCGCCGTCGGCGGATTGCACAGCGTGAGGTACACGGGGCGTAAACCCCCGATGGGCTGGGTCGGCTCACCTGCTGAAGAACGCTTGGACCTGCAATCACTCACCGAACCGACAGTTCACTTTAAGGGCTCCGCGCGCGAGGCAGCGAAACGCTATCCGAAAAATGCCAATGTGGCGGCAACGATTGCTCTGGCAGGTCTCGGATTTGACAAAACGGAGGCGAGATTAATCGCCGACCCGACCATCACAACCAATCAACATCAGATCGAAGCAAGCGGCGCATTCGGCACGCTGTCTTTCACCATCGAAGGACATGCCCTGCCCGACAATCCGCGATCATCGGCACTCACCGCCATGTCGGTTGTCAAAGCCCTGAATGATTACGCCGAACCAATCATCACCTGACCGGCGCATACTCACCAACTTCAGGTCGCGATGTTCTTACGCCGCCCCGCCGTTTTCAGACCGGGCGTTCCCCAAAAATGAGCCAGTGAAGAGGCGACGCCCTGCGTATCGGCGAAAGTCGCAGGCTTTGTAAAAAAGGCGTTCGCGCCCAGCGCATAGCTTTTTTGGCAATCGGCCTCGGAATCGGACGTCGACAAAACAACCACCGGAACAAGGTTCGGATGTGCCCCGCCGCGCACCGTAGTCAAAACATCAAAGCCCGAATGGCCGGGCAAGTTCAGATCGAGCAAGATGAGGTCAGGAAATACAACCTCCTCTGATCCCGTGTCGATTCCTTCGTCAAGAATGCGATACAAATCCTCCCGGCTGGAAACGCTTTCAAAACGAGGGGCAACCTCGCACATTTTGAAAGCGCGCCGCATCGAATATATGTCCTCGGGGTCGTCATCCAGCATGACGACGAAGAGTTGATCATTTGTCGGCGTTGTCATGCCCGATCCGATTTACCTCACGAATTCTGATGGAGAATGCAGCGCCGTCACCGACCGCGCTGCTCACACTGATATTCCAGCCATGACGCTCGCAAACTGTCCGGCAAATCGCCAGACCAATTCCCGTACCGTCAAATTCCTTGCGGTTGTGCAATCGGGCAAACGGCTCAAAGATACGGGCGGCATCCTCTGGGGCCATACCGATACCATTGTCTCTGACCGTTATTTCGACGCCTTCGTTCCACTTTTTGCTGCTGATCTCGATTTTGGGTGCGACCCCTTTATTCCGGTACTTCAGGCCGTTCGACATCAGGTTCCTGAACAACTGCTGCACCAGAGTCGCATCGCCTGTCACTTCAGGCATGTCGCCGACAACAAACTTCGCGTTCGCCTCGGCAGCCGTGACATCGAACTCGCTCCACAACTCCCGCAGCAACTCGCCCAGATCAATCGGCTTAACGTTCATCTCTTTGCCCGACGCCGTCGACAACGCCAGAATATCCTGAACCAACTGACGCATGCGTTCAGCCGAACTTGAAATAACATCAACGAAATAGCGGCCATCTTCACTCATTTCGTCGCCGCAATCATCGACGAGATATTCAGTGAATTGCATCAGCTTGCGCAGCGGTTCTTGCAGGTCGTGCGACGCAACATGCGCGAACTGTTTCAGGCTGTCGTTGGTCGCCAGCAACCGCTCGTTCTTCGCAGACAATTCGTCATTCAGATCAAAAACGCGCTGCTCTTGCTCTTTCTGACGGGTAATATCCATCGCGATGACAAGCAGATTTGCTTCTCCGCTTTCCTGATGGACGAACGGAATTTTATCGGTTTCAACCCACGCCAGATCACCGCCTTTCGGGGTGAACCTTTCGACGATATGTTTGCGCGGTTTGCCGGAGCTGATCACTTCCAGATCATCTTCGTGATACTTCTTCGCCATTTCCGGGAAGAGTTCATAGGTATCGCCGCCGGTCGCTGCTTCGACAGTCAATCCCATCGCTTCGGCTGCCGCATTGTTCAACCGCAGAATTTTGTTGTGGCTATCCTTGATCCAGACTTTCGCACGGATGTTGTCGAGGATCATCGACAGATCGCCGCGCGTGCGCTCGATCCCGCGCATCAGTGTATCACGCTCGACGCGACGCCCCATCCATTCGGACAGCGTTTGAATAAAGCTGCGGTGCAAGTCGGTAAACTCGGAGCCTCGCTCGCTGCGCGAGGCAAAGTTGACCGCGCCGGTCTGGCCCATCTCGATATCAATCCGCTGCCCGATAAACGATTCCAGTCCCGTCTTGCGATAGGCCTCGTGGTTCCTGAACTCGGACTCTGAGATGTGGGGGATGCAAACCGCTTTGTTTTTCGAGGCCAATTCACCAACAAAACTCTGATCGAGATCGAGCACCTTGCCTGAATGAAACCCGAGCAAATCGCCGCCGACAACACTCTCAACTGTAAACTTTTTCCCTTCGATACGGCTGAAGACACCGAGCGGCATATCCAAGAATTCCACACCAATCTCGAGCGCAGAGACAAGGCTCTCCCGCAATGGTGCCTCTGCATCGAGGTGCAGTTGTGACAGTTTTTCGAGAGCAATCCGATACCCGGTGGCATCCGAAATATCCTGACCGATGGCCTGATACTCGCGCAGGACGCCGTCGCCATCGGCAATTTTACGCACCGTACCTTCGAACCAGCGCGGGCGTCCCTTTTCCTCGCCCATATTCAGCAGGAACGGCAGCGCCTCGCCCGGCTTCATCCGGCCTATCTGGGCTTTGAATTCCTGGTTTTGCTTACTCGGAATAATCGCGCTCAAAGGCCGGTTGAGAATATCTTCGCGGCGCGAACCGAACAGCTCGATTGACGCTTCGTTGCAGAAGGTAACTTTCTCGTCTTCCGCGCGCCAACGCAGCATAAAGTGACCGATGTCCTTCACGATGCCTTCGTAGCGCGTGGCGAGCGTCTGTGCGTCAACCTGCGCACGCTTAAGTTCGGTGACGTCGACCATCGTCAAGACCGCGCCCGAAACTTCGCCGGGTGATGCGACATACGGTAAGGCGCGCAGCAGCATGACGGAGTCGCCCAACTTGACCTCGCGCTCAACGGACTCGCCGGTCTCGACTGTGCTCCACAGCGTTTCGGTCAAGTGAGGGTCACCGAAACGGTTGGTGATATGCCCGATTGGCCTGCCAATATCCTGATCCAGAATATTAAACGCCTGCACAGCCGCAGGGGTAAAGCGACGTACTTTCAAATCGGAATCGACAAAGATTGTGCCGATGCCGGTGGCTTGCAGCAAATGCTCCATGTCACTCGACATTTCGGTCAATTCGATAATCTTACGCTGGTGCTCCGCACTCACGGTGTAGAGTTCTTCGTTTACCGAATGCAATTCTTCGTTCGTACTTTGCAGTTCCTCGTTCGACGCCATCAACTCTTCGTTCGTGGCCTGCAACTCTTCGTTCGACGTCTCCAGTTCCTCGACTGTCGTTTGCAGTGTCTCCTCGGAGCCTTGAAGTTCGTGCTCAAGGTCTTCGATCCGTTGGCGCAACAACGTTACGGTTTCAATGTCTTCAGCCTGAACATCCAGATCATCGAAATCCGGAATTCGAATGGTTTCGTTTTGCTCGATAATTGTCAGCAGCATCAGGTCGTCATCTTCGCGGCGGTCACCGATCGCTTCGAGCGCAATCACGAAATTCGATTGCTCGTTCGCCTCACCGCGAACCCGAATTTTCCGCTCGAAGGGCAGCGAACTCGGCGTTCGCGCACGGTCCAGCGCCGCAGACACAACAACGCGCAGATCACCGCGAACCAGATCATCAATCCGCTGCGAGAAATTGCCTTCGGCGATATTGATAAACCGGCCAGCATCGCCGAACACCCGCACCACTTCGCCGCTTCGTTTCAGCAAAAAGCCCGGTGGAGCGTATCGCTTCAAAAGCATATCAAGCGAACGTTCGTAAACGCGCTTTGCGTCACTTCGCACGATCGGCTTATCGCCGACGAACGATGACAACACCGCGGCGGCGGCAGGTCGTGCCGTATGCTTCACACGCGGCAGCTGGGTCATCGACTCGATCAAACGCACATCGCGGCGCTTTTCAAAAATGCGCCAACGCTGGTCGAGCAACTCGAACTCGTTCGACAATTCGCCGACTGTCTCGCTCGGCCCGAGGAAAATATACCCGCCCTTGGAGAGCGAAAAATGGAAATAGGCGAGGGCTTTCTGCTGCGCACTCCCGTTAAGATAGATTAGCAGGTTGCGGCAACTGACCAGGTCGATTTTGGTGAAGGGCGGATCACGCAGAATGTTATGCACACTGAACACAACCATCTGCCGCAAGACAGGTCGGACCTGATAGCTGTTGCCGTTAAATTCGAAATACCGATCGCGCAATTCTTTGGGGATGCGCCGCACATCGCTCTTGTCATACACGGCAAGGTTTGCCGCTTCGAGAGAACGGTGGTGGATGTCGGTCGCGAGAATCTTGACGTTCGGAATAATGTTTGCCTTCAACGCCTCTTCCGCAAGAGCAATAGCAATCGAGTACGCCTCCTGCCCGCTCGCGCAGCCGGGAATCCAAACACGGATCTGGCGGTCAGCCGACATCTTCTCGACCAGCTTTGTAATGACCTTTTTGCTCAGAGCTTCAAAGGCTTGCTCATCACGGAAGAATTCGGTGACTTCAATCAGAAAGTCGCCATAGAGGGCGTCGGCCTCGTCCATGTCATTGGCCATCTTCGAGGCGTATTCGTCGAGGCTATCAAAGCCGAGCAGTTCAACGCGGCGCTGCAAACGCCGGTCAATCGTCGCGTTCTTATAATGGCTGAAATCTGCCCCGAACCGTTCACGCAACAACTGGAACACCCGCTCTTTCGGGTCCGTCTCGACCACCTCTCGCGGGACATGCGCTACCGGCTCGCCGTCGGCCAATCGCGAGATGATGCGCGCCAGCCCCTTCGGCGGAGCGATGGCATCAGGCGTCAACGCTTCGATCACCGAATTCGGCATACCGTCAAACTTGGCGGTTTCAGGTTCCTGAACCAGCACCGTCCCGCCGACATCCTGAATCGCCGCCGCACCAATCGTCCCGTCGCTGCCTGTGCCAGACAAGATGATGGCGATGGCCTTTTCACCCTGCTCTTCTGCGAGCGATTCCATGAACGTGTTAATCGGCAAGTGCAAAGCATCGCGGGAAGACACGGGCTTGAGCACAAATTTGCCGTTCGCAATCGTCATATGAACACGGGGGACGTTCAGATAAATCGTGTTCGCCTCGACAGCCATTCCGTCTTCGACGCGGCTGATCTTCATGGCTGAACGCCGGTTGAGCAACTCGTCCATCATGCTGCGGAAATCCGGCGACAGGTGCTGGATCACCACATAGGCGAGTCCCATGTCGACGCGAATGTTATCAAAGAACTGCTCAAACGGCTCCAGCCCACCCGCTGAAGCACCGATGGCAACAACACGGCAACTCGCGATAGTGCCCGGTTTTACAGGCTGTCCTGCGCTCTCGACGGGGTCTGATGCACCAATAACAGGCCGCACGACCTCCGCGCCGTCGGTCGTCGTGGCGCGATCAGCGACACGCATAGCTTCATCCAATGACGGCTCGTCGGATGCGCCGGGAATATCTTGCCCCGAGTCTTTTTTATCCCGAGTCATCTGGCTTTCCCGATACGATGAACAACCCTAGATATTCGGCTTAGGATTTATTCACCACGATTTCAAACAGTTTGGTAATTCGAAAGGCGTACAACGTTCCCAGTGTTCAGCAGACGGGGAGCCGATAATATGAACGGCGCATCGGGTACAAAACCTTCATTCTTTGACCTCTCGTCCTTTCAAACCGCATTGCAGCCGGACCGCCTGGACGAAATCCGCTCGCGCCACGAACAATTGCGGGACACGGTTCGGAGCCAACAACTCGCTGTCGATGCAGCGCGGCACTTGGTCTACCGCTAACCAACAATCTGATCTCATTAGAATAATTGATGTGCCGGGTCATCGAACAGATCACCGACATCAGCTTGCCTCTCAGAAAAGAACCTTCTTAACGGTCGCGACAAGTGTTTGTGCATTGACAGGCTTGAACAACGTCTCGTCTGCCCCGGGCAAACCGTGACGGCCCACTGCGGCTCGCGAAATACCGACCATTCCGGTGACAACGATTACTTTGGTCCGCGGGTAATCCGTAACCCGCTGGGCCGCAATCCGAACACCCATCATCAAACCCTCCATTTCGAGATCAGTGACCACAACGTCAAAATGTGAGTTCTGAAGCTCCTGGATAGCGGCCTCGCCCGTCGCGACGCTGACAACGTCAAACCCCGCTTCGCTTAGTATAAAATCATACTGAATTCTGATACGGTCACTGTCTTCGGCGATGAGGATTCTGTTCGCCGTTTTTCGTTTCTGGCCGGGAATCGGACGCCACCCCGACGCTTCCCCTTCTGCATTGTCTTCATCGTCGTCGGTCTGAGAAGATACCATAGCCAGCCTCACGCGTGATATCTGCACCATTAATACAGGCCAGCCGCAGAAAAAATTTCAACTCACTTTAATTTTTATGAAGAGCATTACAAGCAAATGGTGCGCAGTTAATCACTTCTTAGCCAATTTAGCCAACGTTAACGATAGTTCGAGATCGGATTTTACCACGCTTGGAACGTTCAAATGGCAGCTCCTATAAAGAACCTCGCTTTTCAGTGCGATACTCCGATGACTGATCCGGGGACCGAGGAATTGATCAAATTGCTCGTTGTGGATGACGACCCCGATGATTATTTCGCCATCCGCCGGATGCTGCTCATACCGCCTAAACGGAACTACACGCTGACGCACATTGATAACTACGACGATGCCATTGCCGAGCTAAAAAAGTCAGATTACGACGCTGTTTTAATTGATTACTTCATCGGAGAACGCTCAGGTATCGAAATCCTCGAGGCGCATGAGGGTGAATTGACAGTCCCGATCATCGTCCTGACCGGCAGCGGAGACAGTGCCGTTGAGACAGCCGCGCTGAAGGCCGGCGCCTTCGATTTTCTGGACAAGAATGCCCTGACAACCGCCACCCTCACGCGATCGCTTGATTTTGCGATGAAACGTTTCGACGTTGAACAGAATATCCGCGAAGATCAGCACCGCCTGCAGCGCGCATGGCAAAACGCCGAAGTCGCGCATGTCACAAAATCCGAGTTTCTCGAACATTTGGGGGGCGAGGTCCAAACACCGCTCAACGCCATTATCGGGTTTTCCCAAGCGATGAGCGATCCCGCTTTGTCAGAGCGTATGCCTGAGATCTGTCAGGACTACCTCAGTACGATATATTCAAGTGGCCTGCACCTGCAAAAGCTTATCGAAGACCTGCTCGACCTGTCTACAACCGACGCGGATTCATTCGATCCGCGCAGCAGACGCTTCAAGCGCTACCGCACCTGGATCATCGATCAGCAGGAAGCCAGACGCGACATCCTAAACGACGAGCCCCGCACCGGCGAAGGCAAACTGAGACA
>CALGNW010000034.1 GCA_937958345.1 uncultured Neomegalonema sp.
GTCTGCGCCTGAATATACGGGACCATTCCGGGCAACATCTGCGTTCCGGCTGCCACCGCCCCGACCGCTGCCGCGCCCTTAAGCAATGCGCGTTTGCTTTCATCAACCGGTTTTTCAGTGGTATCGATGCTTTTCGGATCAGTCATGGCAGGCTCCTGCGGTTTCGTTCATTGCTCGAAGGATTGAGCGGACAGCGGGGAATGTCCAGTGAAATCAGGCCGTCGGTTGTGACAACAGCCACAGCCCGAAAACGGTATAGGCAATCATCAGCCCAGCCAGTGGCAACTGGCCGATCATGGCCCGCCGCGTCCCCTGCCACAGGTCCAGCGCCATGCGGTGTGCGATGCACACGGCAATGACGTGGCCGACGATTATCGCGCCGGATTGCACCTGCCAGATCAGCGCCACGCTTTCACGCGTGTTCAGGAACGAGGTTGTTACATAAAACTGCCCCAGCCCCAGAAGATCGGCCCCTGTTGCCAGCGGGTCGGTTGCCGTCGCCAGCGCATACTGCCCGTTGACCAGCAGCGCGATCAGATAGTGTGCAAAGTGATAAGCGAGCGAGATCGGAATGATTGACAGGGCCAGCCGTCCGGCGGCCTCGGCCCATTGCGGCGGCCTTCCCGTGAACAGCAAACCCGTCCCGAGGCTTGCGGCAAACGCCGCCGTCAAGACCCCGCATGCCAGCAGCAGTCCGACCGTATTCGCCCCGACCACCGCCGAGCGCCCGGGAAACTCCAGCGGATTAATGCCGAGCTGTGACAGCCACCACCACGTCTCGCTGGTCCCGTCGAAACTGACGATAGCCAACGCAAAGAGGATGAACAACGCCCCCGACAGCGGCGGTGTCGCGGCGGATATCAGTCCCGCGCCGGGCAGGGAAACGGCGACCTCCACCTTTTCAGTGCGACGGATCCGCAACGGGGCCACCCGCCCGATAAAGCCGAAGAACACATTCAGGAACTCGCCGCGCTCCAGCCAGTCACGCTCGCCGAATACCAGCATCGCCGCCAGAGTTATCAGCCAATAGCCGGCCACGGCCTGCGCAAGGCGGGCGGGGTCGTCGGGGGCGATATCAACAATCTCAAACCACCCGAACGCCATCAACCCCGACAGTGCAGGGGCATAGCCCGCGCGCCGGGGCAGGCGCAAAAGCGGGGCGTCAGGGCCGATCAGGCGCATGATCCCGCTCCACGGGTTCAGCGCCGCCCACAGATTGCCGAACACCGCACACCCGATGGTGAATCCGACCCACAACAGCGTCCACACCGTTAAGGGCAGAGGGTTGGCCAGAGGGTCGCGCGCTCCGGTCAGCCCTGCAAAAACCACCAGTCCCCAAAACAGTAGCCCAATTAAACTCAGTCCCGTCTCGACACGCGGCATCGGAAACCGAGCCACCGTGATTTCGCGAAACGCCGCCGTTAAGGCCCGCGCCGGAACCAGCGCCAGCAACAGGAATGACAGCGCCACGGCAATCGCCCCCGACCACTGCATCGTCTCGGTCGGCATCAGCAAAACAAATCCGCGGCCCGACGCATGGGCCTGCGCCTGCGCGGTTGTCAGCATCAGCGCAGCGGCGGGGCCGAGTGCCGCGCGGTATACCCAATTCATGCGAATGCCACCTTGATCATCACCGCCAAAGCGAACACGATACGCAGGGTTTGGCAAGGAGGCTCAGGTGCGCACAGGGATACGCTTGGCAGTCGCGGCTCTGATTATCGTCGCCGGCTTCGTCGGCTTTCGGATGGCGGCCGGTAATCCGATCCTGCTTGAGGATGTTCAGGCGGTCAGCCACGGCGGCGCACTGGTGGGCGTGACGCTGACAATCCGCAATGCCGGCCCGCCGGACCGGTTGTTGTCGGTAGACGTGCCGGGTTCGCAAATGGCGTTGCTGAAATCAGAAAACACAAATCCGGTCCCTGTTCCTGCCAGCCGGACGGTCAGCCTCGCTGCCGACGGCGCTCATATTATGATCGGCGGTCTGGCTGATCCGCCGCAGGAGGGCAGGCTCATCCCGCTTGTTCTGCACTTTGAAAACGCCGGTCCGGTCAAAACAAAGGCGCGCTTTTCCGCACCGATGGCGATGGCGGGCGGTGCGGCGGGAATGACGATGAACCACGGCGCGATGGGCAGCACCGAATACGATGTCCCCGAAGGCGAGCCTGCGCCGTCGCTCTCCCTCGCGGCAGAACCGACGGCAGAGGGCGGCTTTACGGTGCGGATCGCCGCAGCCGATTTTACCTTTTCAAAGGAAAAGGCCGACGGCCCGCACGAGGCGGCGACGGGCCACGGCCACTTTTACGTCGGCGGTGCAAAAATAGGCCGCGTTTACGGCAACAGTGCAGAGATAGACGGCCTTCCTGCGGGCGAGCACATCGCGCGGGTCACGCTCAACACGAACGATCACCGGACGTATGTGGTCGGCGGTCAGCCCGTGACGGCCACAGTGATCCTCAGCGTTGAATAAGGCGCGAAAGCCTAGTCCACAAAGGCGCGCTCGACCACGAATTCCGCCGGACGGTTATTCGCGCCCTCGGTCATTCCCGCCTTCTCGAACAGGGCCTTGACGTCCTTAAGCATCTCCATCGACCCGCAAATCATCCCGCGATCCGTTTCGGGGTTCAGCGGTGGCAACCCGAGATGCTCGAACAGCGACCCGTCCTCGATCTGTTTCGTAATCCGGCCCATCCGGTCCGATGTTTCGCGCGTTGTCGACCCGACATGAACCAGTTGCTTCGTGGCCTCCTCACCGACCAGCGGATCGGCCTTGGCGGCGGCGACGATATCGTGGCCATAGGTCAGTTCGCCGACATCGCGGCAGGTATGGGTCAGGACAACCTTGTCGAATTTCTCATAAGTTTCCGGTTCGCGGATCAGCGATGCAAACGGCGCAATCCCTGTGCCCGTCGAGATCATGTAAAGCGTTTTTCCCGAAATCAGCGCGTCATTCACCAGAGTCCCGACCGGTTTTTTGCGCATCAGAACCGTGTCCCCCGGTTTGATCTTCTGCAAATGCTGGGTCAGCGGGCCATCCTCGACCTTGATCGAATAGAACTCCAACTCCTCGTCCCATGACGGGCTGGCAACCGAATACGCACGAAAAACCGGCTTTTCGGCGTTGGGAAGCCCGATCATCACGAACTCGCCCGAACGAAAACGCAGCGCGGCGGGACGGGTGATGCGGAATTTGAACAGCCGGTCGGTGTAATGCTCTACCGAAACCACTTTTTCGGCATAAACGCCGGACGGAATCGGAAATTCGGTTTCCTGTGCGCTATCGGAAACGGCGCTGGTCTCAGTCATGGAATGTCCCTTAATCCGCTGGATCGTCCTATCGAAGCGCAGATATCGTCGCCGCGCAACCGGAACTCAACACCCGATTGCAGTATCAGACCGGCGAAAAGAACCGCATTGTCTCTCCCGACGTAAAGCGGGAACACGGTTCGGCCCGAACGCGCTGCGCCGTAAACGTGTCCCGCTTAGACCAGCGTGGCCGAGTTGACCCGTTTTACGCCATTCTCCTCCAGATCCCGCATCGCATCCTCTAATGAACCGTCCATATCAATCGCACGGCAGGCGTCATCGACCAGCGTGACGTCAAAGCCGAGTTTAGCCGCATCAACCGCCGAAAACCGGACACAAAAATCAGTGGCCAGGCCCGCCATTACCAGCGACGAAACGCCCTGTTCTCGCAGGTATCCGCCGAGGCCGGTCGGCGTCTTATGATCGTTCTCGAAAAAAGCGGAATAGCTGTCAATGTCGCGGTGGAACCCCTTGCGGATGGTGACGGCGGCCCCGTCGGTTTCCAGATCCGCATGAAAGGCGGCCCCGTCCGATCCCTGAATACAATGGGACGGCCATAAAACCTGCGGCCCGTAGGGCATTTCCGTCATCGAAAACGGCTCGGCTCCCGAATGATTGGCCGCGAACGAGCTGTGATCCGCCGGATGCCAGTCCTGCGTCAGAACGCGCAGGGCAAACTGCTGCTGCAACCGGTTGATCACCGGCACAACCGCATCGCCATCGGCTACCGCCAGCGCCCCGCCGGGGCAAAAGTCGTTTTGCACGTCAATGATGATCAGAGCCTGTTCGGCCATCGCGATACTCCTTCTGCGCCAAGCCCCTATGATGTCAGCATAAATCAACCTGAAAGAAAAGGCCGCGTGCCGGTAACGGAAACGAATGGGTAAATTTCACCGGATAAAGTGAACCTATCCTGCCGATTGGCGTTTATTCTACAGGTTCAGACGAAGTTAGCAGCGCGCACCTCACCCTCTCGCTCCCAGCGCGCTTTAATTTCGGTTATCTGGGCTTGCACGCGGTCGGACATCACGGCATAGACGGGGCGTCTGATCGCGTGCCATAAAATCGAGACTGAAATGACCGCCAGAATATATCAGCCCGCGCGCAGCTCAATGACCTCCGGGCAGGGCAAGGCAAAGGGATGGGTCGTCGAATTTCCATCCGATTCCGAACGCCCCGTTGATCCGCTTATGGGCTGGACCGGCCAGACCGATATGCGCTCGCAGGTGAAAATGCGCTTCGCGACCAAAGAAGCAGCAATCGAATACGCGCAACGCCACGGCGTCGCCTACGCGATCGAGGAACCCCAACCCCGACGCCACCGCCCGCGCGGATACGGCGACAATTTCTCGTCTTTCCGCCGGGTCCCCTGGTCTCACTGAGATCCGCCCAAAGCGCGGATGGGTTCCCGGACGTTTGCCAGATCCGACCATCCGATTTACTTCCAAACACAACCGAACTTGCTCTGGACGCCCGCCCCGCGAACAAGTAACCCCTTATCCCAGCGACTCCGTAGCTCAGTTGGATAGAGCAGGTGACTTCTAATCATCAGGTCGAGGGTTCGA
>CALGNW010000035.1 GCA_937958345.1 uncultured Neomegalonema sp.
ACCAGCGACGCCAACAGGACGCCGACGGGATGCAGGCGGCCCAGAAAGGCAACGATGATCGCCGCGAAACCGTATTCGGCTGAAATCTCGGGCTGGAGCTGTCCGATGGTTGCCGTGGCCTCTAACGCACCCGCCAGACCAGCCAGCGCGCCCGACAGCAAAAACACGAAGTAGACGGTTCCGCGCTGATTAAACCCCGCGAAATGCGCGGCCTTTGGCGCAAGACCCGTAACAGTGACGCGAAAGCCCGTGACGGTGCGCGCCATCACGAACCAGAGCAGGAAGATCACCGCCAGCATCAGGGCCAATCCCCAGTGCAGGCGCGTGCCCTCCAGCAGGATCGGCATAATCGCAGAATCCGGGAAATCGCGGCTTTGGGGAAAGCCGAAGCCGAGCGGGTCTTTCCACACGCCGCGCACCAGCCAGTCGAGCAGCAGGGCGGCAACATAGCTGAGCATCAGGCTTGTGAGGATTTCGCTCGCGCCGGTTCGAACCCGCAGAAAGGCGGGGATGAGCGCCCAAAGCAAGCCGCCAAACGTACCGGCGACCAGACAGAGCGGCAGGACGATGAGGCGGGGCAGGTCGTCCGGAACGTGCAGCGCGACCGCACCGGCGAAGATCGCGCCGAGGATATACTGGCCGGGCGCGCCGATATTGAACAGGCCTGCCCGAAAGGCGATGGCGAGGCCGATGCCGATAAGCGCAAGCGGGATCGCCTTCACCAGCACCTCGGCAGGCAGGTACAGCAGGCCAGCGCGGTCCTCGGGGGCCGCGTTGAAATAGGCGTTCAGGTCATTGAACGGGAACATGAAATAGGTGTTGAATGCCTCGACGGGGTCCTTGCCCGCCGCCTGAATCATCAGTAGCCCGCAGAGGATCGTCAGCGCGATGGCGACGACCGGCGAAAAGATCGACGCTGCGGTCGATGGCGCAAGGCGTTTTTCGAGGCGGATCATCGCGGCAACCCGCCTTTGCCTAGTTGGTCCTGCGGCGTCCACGCCGTCGAAACCGACCCGCCCATCGTCAGCGTCTGCGGGTTTGCGGTGCGAACGGGCGGCGGTGATGGCGGAGCGGGAGGGCGCGGCACATCGGGTGTCGTAGGCGGCGGCGCGGTTACGCCCGCGATTTCCGCGCCTCGGGTTTGCGCCTGAGACTGATTTTGCGCCGGCGGAGCGTCAGCAAGCGACGGGTCCTCGCCCGCCATCAGCAAGCCGATTTTCTCGGGTGTCATATCGTCAATCGGATAGGTGTCGGACAGCGTGCCGCGGTGCAGCACCGCAACCCGGTCGGCAATCTGGAAAATCTCGTCCAGATCCTGCGAAATAACGATGACCGTTCCGCCCCGGCGGGTCATCGCGATCAACTCGTTGCGGATGAAGCTGGCCGCGCCGGCATCCACCCCCCATGTCGGTTGCGCAACGACGAACACGTCGGGGTTGCGCTCCAGCTCTCTGCCGATAACGAACTTTTGCAGGTTGCCGCCGGAGAGCGTTGCGGCCTTCGGATCGTTCTTTGCGCCTCTGACGTCGTATGTTTCACGGATATTGCGCGACTTTTGCGTCAGTTTTCCCTTGGATAACGCCTGTATTCCGTGTCGCGTGAGCCGGAGGTTTGCCGATAGCGGAAGGTCGGCAACCGCAGCATGACCGAGGCGCTGTTCCGGCGCAAAGGCAAGCCCCAAGCGGCGGCGTTCGGTCGGACCCATCGCGCCTATCGGTTTGGAATCTATGGCAATACTGCGCGCAGCGGGCGTTCGGCGTTCGCCGCTGAGCGCCGCGAAAAGGGCCTCCTGCCCCTCGCCCGCGATACCGGCAATGCCCATAATCTCGCCGCGCCGTGCCGTGAAGGTGACCCGGTCGAGCGACGTCCCTTCAGGCATAGAAATCGTTAGATTTTCGACCTTTAGCCGCACATTCCCAACATATGCCTCAGCCCGACGGATCGGATCGGCGGTCTTCCCGATCATCATTTCTGCGATTACCGGAACGGATGTCGTCTTGGGATCACAATTGCCTACGATCTCTCCCTGACGCAGAACGACGGCACTATCGCATAACTCTTTGATTTCCGTCAGGCGGTGCGAGATATAGATCATCGCCATGCCGTCAGCGGACAGCGTCTTTAAGGTGCTGAAAAGATTTTCGGATTCCTGTGGCGTCAGAACAGATGTCGGTTCATCAAGTATCAGCAGTTCCGGTTTCTGTAACAGGGCGCGCGCAATTTCGACGCGCTGTTTCTCGCCCGCAGACAGTTGTTCCACCCGTCTGTTCGGAGTCAAGGCCAGGCCGTAACGCTCTGATACACCTGCAATATCGCGCCGGATCGTGCGCATCGAGCGGCGGGGCAGAGCGAGGGCAAGATTTTCGAGAACTGTCAGCGCCTCAAAGCTCGAAAAATGCTGAAAGATCATACCGATGCCGATGCGCTTTGCAACGGAAGGTGATGATATGGCGACAGGCTTGCCGCGCCAAATAAACGACCCTGTGTCCGGGCGAAGAACGCCGTCGATCATCTTGACGAGAGTGGATTTCCCTGCGCCGTTCTCGCCCAGCAAGGCAAGAATTTCGCCGGATTGTATCGCGAGCGAGATGTTCTTATTGGCGGTAACTTCGCCGAATGATTTGGTTACATTCCGCGCCTCGAAGAGGGGCGGTCCGTTCAGGGGATTCGTCGGCGCGTTGGCGGTGTCGATGTCTCGTGCCAAAGCGATTATCCCCGTGTCGCGCAATCAAACCCTGTCGATTTGATTGCCCGTCCACGCGCCGGGTGTCAATGCCCGCAGGACGTTCGGGCGTATCTCAGCCCGTGAAGTCGCGCATCGGTGCTTGTGCAGCGCTCGCGAAAGGACCGGATGCTTTGTCAATGCCATCAATAGGTTCGTCCGCCCGCAATGCGGTTCGTTCCGCTAAGGCATGCGGTGACGGAGCCATGTCTTCACCAAGGCTGACCGTATCCGCCGAAGCCATTTCCATACCGAAAAGCCGTTTTAATGTGCCGCCCATTTGCCGCCCCTGTTTCAACGTGACACGAACTAGGTCAAAGTGATCGTGTTCCAAGTGTCAATCGCGTTTCTTTACCGTACTTTTGCATTATGACAGAACAACCTTGCGGGAATGTTTCATTTTACGCAGTCTAAATTAGGAAAATTTGTGGTTCATTCAGACGCACTCACGATCGGGCTGGTTGCCCATGACCGCATGAAGCCCGCACTGCAGGATTGGATCGCCAGAAACCTGAAAGTCCTTACGGGACATCGGTTTGTCGCGACCGGAACGACAGGAAAAATTCTGAAAGAGGATCTGCCGGATTTAGAGATCACGTCCCTCAAAAGCGGGCCATTTGGCGGGGACCAGCAGATGGGCGCGCTGATTGCCGAGGGCCGATTGGATGCACTGATCTTTTTTCAGGATGTTATGACGGCCCAACCTCACGATGTAGACGTCAAGGCGCTGGTTCGTTTATCGGTGCTGTATGAAGTGCCGGTTGCTTGCAATCGGGCGACTGCTGACCTGATGGTGAGTAGTCCGATGTTCTCAACGAAATCGTCCATGCCGATATATCCCGATGCGCAAAAGGCATTTGGTGATTGGCTGGATCGGTTGGACTAAATGGAGACAAACGTATCGTTGATCAGAAAATGTGCAAATGCCTCCGATTTTGCTTATAAATTCGGCATATTGGATAATGTAAAGAGTTTATCCATTTGTTATTAAACAATAATTTACTTGGCACATTTTCTGCTTTATCGTTAAATTGATAGCGATTGCACCTGCAATGGCGCTTTTGTTTCGGATGAAAGTTATATGAAAAAAATCGAAGCCATCATCAAACCTTTCAAGCTGGACGAAGTGAAAGAGGGTCTTCAGGAGCTTGGCGTTCAGGGTCTTACGGTTCTGGAAGCAAAAGGTTTCGGGAGGCAAAAAGGACATACCGAGCTGTATCGCGGTGCCGAGTATGTCGTCGATTTTCTACCCAAGGTAAAAATTGAGGTCATCATCTCGGATGATCTGGTTGAGCAAGCAATCGAGGCAATCACGAACGCGGCGAAAACCGGTAAAATCGGAGACGGGAAAATCTTTGTCTCGCCGGTCGAGCGCGCAATCCGCATTCGGACAGGCGAAGCCGGCCCGGAAGCACTATAACTTACGAACACGCCACATCTAATCCACCGAGATCAAATTCACTGAGAGGGACACCCCTGATGAGCGACGCAGCTTCCATTTGTAAGATGATCAAAGACGAGAATATCGAATACGTTGATATTCGCTTCACAGATCCTCGTGGAAAAATGCAGCATGTCACTGCAATCTCTGACATTGTTGATGAAGACTGGTTTGCAGAAGGCTGGATGTTCGACGGTTCGTCGATTGCCGGCTGGAAAGGGATCGAGGCTTCGGACATGAAGCTGATGCCAGATGCGGCCAGTGCTTACATTGATCCGTTTTATGCACAGAAAACTCTCGCGGTTTTCGCTGATGTCGTCGAGCCGGATACCGGCGAAGCCTACGACCGCGATCCGCGTGGCACGGCTCGCAAGGCTGAGAACTATCTCAAGTCGAGCGGCGTCGGTGACGACTCGTTCTGGGGACCGGAAGCAGAATTCTTCCTGTTCGATGACGTGCGCTTCGAAGTCAAAATGGAGAAGGTCAGCTACGAAGTTGATGCTGCTGACAGCCCGTGGAACTCCGGCACGAACTTTGAGATGGGCAACCTCGGCCACCGGCCGGGCGTGAAGGGCGGGTACTTCCCCGTAAACCCGACTGACTCTGGTCAGGACATTCGCTCCGAGATGCTGTCGACGATGAAGCAGATCGGCATGAAGGTCGATAAACACCACCACGAAGTTGCGGCATCGCAGCATGAGCTGGGGATGATCTTTGGCGGGCTGGTCGAGCAGGCCGACAACCTTCAGAAATATAAGTACGTCATCCACAACGTGGCCGCTGCTTACGGCAAATCGGCGACCTTTATGCCAAAGCCGATTGCGGGCGACAACGGAACCGGCATGCACGTAAACATGTCTATCTGGAAGGGTGGCAAGCCTCTGTTCGCAGGGAACGGTTATGCCGATCTGAGCGATGAAGCGATCTTCTTTATTGGCGGTTTGCTGAAACACGCGAAGGCGTTGAACGCATTTACGAACCCGTCTACGAACTCGTACAAGCGCCTGATTCCGGGCTTTGAAGCGCCGGTTCTGCGCGCTTATTCCGCGCGTAACCGCTCGGGCTGTGTGCGCATTCCGTGGACCGAGTCGCCAAAGGCGAAGCGCGTTGAAGCGCGTTGGCCCGATCCGGCTGCTAACCCTTATCTGTGCTTTGCCGCGCTGTTGATGGCTGGCCTCGATGGTATCGAGAATAAGATCCATCCCGGCGATCCTTCGGAAAAAGATCTGTACGATCTGCCGCCGGAAGAACTGGCAGGAATTCCGACCGTTTGCGGATCGCTGCGCGAGGCTCTGGATTCGCTGGCCGAAGATCATGCTTTCCTGACCAAGGGCGGCGTCTTTACCGAAGACCAGATCCAAGGGTATATGGATATCAAATGGGAAGAAGTCTTCCGCTACGAGCACACGCCGCACCCGGTCGAGTTCGAAATGTACTACAGCTGCTAAACCGCAGTTGACTGCGCGCTTAAAGGCCGTCCTTCGGGGCGGCCTTTTTCGTTGCTCAAGGGGGAACGGTCCTGAGCTGTTTCTGGGAAGGGTTGAAAGAAGGCTGACTGGACAAGGCATCCGTCATTGTCGGATGTCCTGGCCTCGCAATTTCTTGCGGACGTTCTAACTCTGCCTTACCGGCGGCGAGGGGAAACGATCTGTGACCACGACACTCTATTGGGTACGAAAAGATTTTCGACTGTCGGACAACGCAGCTTTGCTGACGGCAGCGGACGGTGACGGGGTGGTCATTCCGGTTTGCCTGTGGGATGAAGTTGTCGAGGCTTATGGTGCAGCCCCGAAGTGGCGTTGGGGTGAGGCGGCGCGCGTTTTTGCCGAGACGCTGGAAGCCAAAGGATCACGGTTGATTTTTCGTCGCGGCAATGCGCTGCCGACGCTTCGGGCTTTGATCGAAGAAACGGGTGCGACCCGTGTCGTCTGGGGACGGCAGTATGATCGTGCTGCGAAGGCCCGCGATACCGGTGTGAAGGCAGCTTTAAAGCAGCAGGGCATTGACGCGGTCAGTGTCCGCAATCACCTGTTGTTTGAACCGTGGGATATCGAGACGAAGACCGGCGGTCCCTATCGCGTTTACACACCGTTCAAAAATGCCTGCCTTGTCCGCGAAATTGCCGAGGAGTCGCTGCCCCCGCCCGCGACCCTTTCTGCGCCGGATACGTGGCCGAAATCCGATGCTTTGGCGGATTGGAAGCTTGGCGCAGCGATGGACCGCGGCGCGGATGTGGTTGCGCAGTATGCGGCTATCGGTGAGGAGGCGGCGCGCGGGCGGCTGGGTGCATTTGTCAAAAAGGTTGCCGCGTATGGCGAAGCACGGGATCGGCCTGCCGTCGTCGGTACGTCGCGCCTTTCCGAAAATCTGGCATGGGGCGAGATTTCGCCGCTGACCATCTGGAATGCTGTGCGTGGATCGGCGGGAGCCGGAACCGATGGTGCAAAGGTGTATCTGTCCGAGATATTATGGCGCGAGTTTGCCTACCATCTGACCCATCATTATCCGGACATTGCCGATGCGAACTGGCGGGATGAGTGGGATGCCTTTCCGTGGCGCGAGGACAATGACGATGCCGAACGCTGGCGGCGCGGAATGACGGGTATCGCCTTTGTCGATGCCGCGATGCGCGAGCTTTACACGACCGGCACAATGCACAATCGCCTGCGGATGCTGACCGCGAGCCTGCTGACGAAACATCTGATGACCGATTGGCGTGTCGGCGAGAAATGGTTCTCGGAATGCCTGATTGACTGGGACCCCGCATCTAACGCGATGGGGTGGCAATGGGCCGCCGGATCAGGGCCGGATGCTTCGCCGTTTTTCAGGATTTTTAATCCCGAAACCCAGCAGACAAAATTCGACCCCAAATCCGAGTATACCGAGAACTGGATTGCGGAGACTGCCGGGACGGTTTCGAAGGACGCACGAAACTTTTTTGATGCCATTCCGCGTAGTTGGGACATGAACGCCGTACAAAACTATCCCAAGCCGATTGTTGAGTTGAAAGCTGGCCGCGAGCGTGCGCTTGCGGCGTATAAGGACATGCGCGCATGAAGATTGCGATTATCGGGGCGGGCATTTCGGGCCTGGGCGCGGCGCTGGCGCTGAAAGACGATCACGACGTGACAGTTTTTGAAAAGCAACAGCGGCCCGGCGGTCATGCGAACACGGCAACCGTTGCCTATCCTATGCCGGATGGGGCCGCACGTGATGTCGCGGTTGATACGGGCTTTATCGTCTATAACGAAAAGACCTATCCCAACCTGTGCGGTTTCTTTGATCATCTGTCGGTCGAAACGGAATGGTCGGATATGTCGCTGGGTTTTTCAATCGACGGCGCACGGGTCGAGTGGGCCTGCGATAATCTGAATAAGATTTTCGCGCAGCGGCGCAATATTTTCCGGCCTTCGTTCATTCGGATGGCGCGTCAGGTTCTCAAGTTTAATGACGAGGCGCTGGCCGAATTCAAGGCGGGTATGGACGGTGACATCAGTATTGAAGACTGGCTGGATGCGCGCGGGTATTCCGAGGAATTCAAGCTGTGGTATCTTTATCCGATGGCGGGGGCCATCTGGTCTACGCGCAGCTCGGCGGTTGCTGATTTTTCTGCGCGCGCTTTGTTCGGGTTTTACGAGAACCACGAGTTGTTTGCGGGTCTGGGCGGGGCTGTTCAGTGGCGCACGGTGACGGGCGGCTCGCGACAGTATGTTGACAAAGTGATGGCGGTTCTGGGGGATCGTGTCCGGCTTGGTGCGGATGTCGTGCGTGTTGAAAACGGCGGGCGGGTTGTGTTCGGTGATGGTGCCGAGCAGCAGTTCGATCAGGTGATTATCGCAGCACATTCGGACGAGGCGCTGGCGCTGAGGCCGGATGCAGATGAGGAAACGCGCGCGCTGTTATCCGCGATACGCTATGCGCCGAATACGGCCTATCTGCACCGCGATGAAAGTCTGATGCCCCGCAACAAACTGACGTGGTCGAGTTGGAATGCCATGACAGGCGGGGATGCCGAGGCGAAAGGGGCGAGCCTGAGTTACTGGATGAACCGGCTGCAAAATATCGACAAGGCGACGCCGTTATTCGTGACTCTGAACCCTGTTCGCGAGCCTGATCCCGATTTGACATTCCTGTCGGTCGATTATGCTCATCCGCAATACGATGCGGCGGCGTTTGCGGCGCAGGACTCATTTGATGCGGTGCAGGGACGCGGCGGGATTTGGTATGCCGGTGCGTGGCTGGGTTACGGATTTCACGAGGACGGTTTGCGCGCGGGTGTAAGGGTGGCCAATGCCCTCGGGTCGCGGCCTGATTGGGTCAAGGATGTCGGCGCGCCCATGGCCGCGGCTCGGATGGCGGCTGAGTGATCGCTTCTGCGGGCATATCGGCGGCGTTACCGCAGATGCCTGCGTTGTATCGCGCGCGTGTCATGCACTTGCGGGTGTTGCCCAAACGGACGCGGACGCATCAGTTTCGGTATTCGGTCTTTCGGCTGTGGCTGGATATAGACGATGTATCCGAGACGCTGGGGCGGTTGAGGACGGTCGGCCATAATCGTTTCAATCTGTATGGGTTCTATGACCATGACCACGGCCCCCGCGACGGTAAAAGTTTGCGCGATTGGGCCGATGGACTGTTCGCCGGGGTGGGGGTGGCGCGACCGTCGAAGATTATGCTGTATTGCTTTCCGCGTATGCTCGGCTTTGAATTCAATCCTTTGGCGATGTACTGCGGTTACGACGCTGCGGGTCGGTTGACCGGCGTGATATATCAGGTCCGCAACACCGATGGCGACCTGAGTCCGTATGTCGTGAATCTGGTGCGCGACGGGCTGCGTCATGCGGCGGAGAAGGATTTTTATGTCTCGCCCTTCATTGACGGTGAACAACGCTACAGCTTTACGCTGACAGCGCCCTCCAAGCATTTCGGTCTGCGTATTCGGGTGGATGGTCAGGATGGCCTGACGATGATTGCGACCGAGACGGCGGAGGCGGAGGCATTGAGTGACCGAGCGTTGTTGCGGCTTGCCCTGCTTCGGCCATTTATGACGGTAAAAATCATCGCGGGCATCTATTTCGAAGCGGTTCGTTTGCGTCTTAAGGGCGCAAAATTCTATAAGCACCCCGGCAATGGCGGCCTTTATACCGACAGACCCGACGGCCAACACTCGCGAGGCGTGGGAAAGTCTTCCATGCGGGCGAAGGAAGTTCGAGAGACACCATGACGACACCGACCAAGACGATTACCAACCTGAACGATGCCGGCAAACTGCCCCGCTGGTTCCATACCGTCTTCAGCACGGTGGATTGCCTCGAACGTGGCCGGATCGAGATTACGCTGCCCGATGGCCGGACCTTTATTGCGGAAGGCAAAGAAGACGGGCCGGTCGGTGTTGTGCATTGCCATAACAACAAGACGTGGAGCCGGACGATCCGCGACGGGGCGGATATCGGTTTTGCCGAGGCATATGTCGATGGCTGGTGGTCCTCGCCTGACCTGCACGCGGTTCTGGATGTGTCGTTGCTGAATAACGAAGAGATGGCGCGAAATCTGACGATGACGCCGGTTGCCCGCTTTGTTGAAGGGATGCGGCACTTCATGCGCCGGAACACGAAGAAGGGTTCGCGGAAAAATATTCATGCCCATTACGATCTCGGCAATGCGTTTTACGAGCTGTGGCTGGATCAGAGCATGACGTATTCGTCGGGGCTTTATACCCGCCCGGGCGACTCGCTGGAGATGGCGCAGTACAACAAGTACGCGGCGTTGTGCGACAACCTTGGTCTGACACAAGACCAGACGGTTTTGGAGATCGGGTGCGGTTGGGGCGGGTTTGCAGAGTTCGCAGCCAAAAATCGCGGCGCGAAGGTGACCGGCCTGACGATCTCAAAAGAGCAGCACGATTACGCCAGGCAGCGCATATTCGAAGCGGGGCTGAATGATCGCGTCGAGATTGTCATGCGCGATTATCGCGATGAAACATCGACCTATGACCGTGTTGCATCGATCGAAATGTTCGAGGCGGTTGGTGAAAAATTCTGGCCGGTGTTTTTCAATTCTCTGCGGGACCGGCTGGAACCCGGCGGGATCGCGTCGATGCAGGTTATCACCATCGCGGACAGACTGTTCGAAGGGTATCGGGGTAAGGTCGATTTTGTCCAAAAGCACATTTTCCCCGGCGGTATGCTGCCTTCGCCGAGTGCGTTGAAGGACCAGACCGCCAAGGCCGGTTTGAGCTGGCAGGGGTCG
>CALGNW010000036.1 GCA_937958345.1 uncultured Neomegalonema sp.
GCGGATGCGGGCGCGCCGCATGTTCGGATGGCGGACGAGGCCGTTCATATCGGACCGCCCGCCGCCGCAGACAGTTATCTGGTAATGGACAAGATTCTCGACGCCATTCATCAGACCGGCGCACAGGCCGTTCATCCCGGATATGGCTTTTTGTCCGAAAACGCCGCCTTTGCCGAGGCGCTGGAGGCCGCAGGCGTCGCCTTTATAGGACCGGGAAAACGGGCCATCGAAGCGATGGGCGACAAGATCACCTCGAAAAAACTGGCTGATGAGGCCGGTGTTTCGACCGTGCCGGGGCATATGGGCCTGATCGAAGATGCCGAGGAGGCCGTCAAGATCGCCACTCAGATCGGTTATCCGGTGATGATCAAGGCGTCGGCGGGCGGCGGCGGCAAGGGTATGCGCATCGCGTGGAATGACGACGAGGCCCGCGAGGGCTTCGCGCTGTCCCGTTCCGAGGCGCGCTCGTCCTTTGGCGACGAGCGTATTTTTATCGAGAAATTCGTCCAAAAGCCCCGCCATATCGAAATTCAGGTCTTGGGCGACAAGCACGGCAACACGATCTACCTCGGCGAACGCGAGTGCTCGATTCAACGTCGTCACCAGAAAGTGATCGAGGAGGCGCCGTCCCCGTTTCTGGACGATGCGACGCGCAAGGCGATGGGCGAGCAATCCGTCGCGCTGGCCAGGGCGGTCGATTATTCGTCTGCGGGCACGGTCGAGTTTATCGTCGATCCGGACCGCAACTTCTATTTCCTCGAAATGAACACGCGCCTGCAGGTCGAGCATCCCGTCACCGAACTGATTACGGGTATTGATCTGGTCGAACAGATGATCCGCATTGCTTACGGCGAGCATCTCAAGATCAATCAGGACGAGGTGAAGCTGAACGGCTGGGCGATCGAAAGCCGTCTCTATGCCGAGGATCCGTATCGCAACTTTCTGCCCTCAATCGGTCGTCTCAGCCGCTATCGCCCGCCTGTCGAAAGCGCGACGGCAGCCGCCGTGGTACGCAACGATACCGGCGTCGAAGAGGGCGGCGAAATTTCGATGTACTACGATCCGATGATTGCCAAACTGTGCACTTGGGCCGGCGGAGAGGGCCACGCCGCGCGATCCGCCGCGATTGGCGGTATGCAGGATGCGCTTGACGGTTTTGAACTCGAAGGCATCGGCCACAACATCCCGTTCCTGCAGGCGGTGATGAACCATCCCCTGTTCCGTTCGGGCGATATTTCAACGGCCTTCATTGCCGAAGAATATCCTGACGGCTTCGAGGGCGCATCGCTGGGCGAGGCCGAGATTGAACGCGCTGCTGCGCTGGCGACGGTCGCGCATGTTATCTCTGAAAGCCGAAATGCCCGTATCTCGGGCACGTTGTCGAACCATCCGCGCGAGATCGGCACGAAATGGGTCGCCATGATCGACGATCCTGTCTCGGGAAAATCATCCCATGGTGTTTCGGCGCTGTGGGTTGAGGGCGCGGCAGAGGTCTCTCTGGAGGGCGGAGAGCGTTGGCGCGTAGAGACGGACTGGACGCCGGGCCAAACCCTGATGCAGGCGTCGATTGACGGCGTGCCGACTGTGCTGAAACTGTCACCGCTTGCCGATGGCTGGCGGGTGCGCTGGCGCGGTGCGGATCTGAAGATTGCCGTGCGCTCGCCCCGTGCCGCCGAACTGGCGGCGCTTATGCCCGTCAAATTGCCGCCCGATACGTCGAAGTTCCTGCTGTGCCCGATGCCCGGTCTTGTCGTGAACATCAACGTCAAAGAGGGCGACGAAGTGCAGGAGGGACAGGCGCTGGCAACGGTCGAAGCGATGAAAATGGAGAACGTGCTGCGGGCCGAACGTCAGGGCGTCGTCGCGTCGGTAAAGGCCGCACCCGGCGACAGCCTCGCAGTTGACGAAGTGATTATCGAGTTCGCATGATCCGCCGACTGCTTGTTATGACGGTGCTGTCGGCGGGGTCCGCCGCACCTGCGGCTGCGGCGGACGGATTATTTGCGGCCGGGACGGTTCTGTGCAGCAACTTCAACCAACGCCACCGCACCTGCCGCGCCATCACCACAGTGACGGCGCTGGAGGGCGATCAGCGGTTCGCGGTCAGCCGCCGCATGGTCGCGATGCCCGAGGAAAATCTGCTGTTGGAAACCGAAGACGTTGCGCGCGTTGAGGGTAACCGTGTTTGCGCCATCGGCCCGACGGGCGAGCCGCGCATTGCGCCGGATCACTATTCCTACACGCCGGTTTTGCTGGCGGTTTACAAGGACAAGCGTGACGAAAAGCTGGCGCGCGGTGTGTGCCACGAATACCGACCGTGCGGTGCGGGCTGGGACGTCTATGTGACATATGATGATGCGCCCGAGTCGCGACTGGTGTCGTTCACCACGGTTTTCGGGCCGGATGATCCCGGTCGCTTCGGGCTCAGTTTGCGTTATCGCGAGTTCGGCATTGCCGAGCGCACGCCCTCGGACTGCGCGCCCAAACCCTGATCGCTATTCCCACTCCATCGCTTCGAACACCCGCCCTGCGTTGCGGGTGGCGAGTTCCTCGAACGTGTCCATATGGGCATAGGGTGACTGGTCGACGTAATACGCCTCGGCCAATCCGTCACCGGCTTCGATGACTTCGGCGACTTTCTCACGCAAATAAACCAGATAGTCCCGGGTATAGCGCCTGACCTGCGCCATGTTGGTGGGATGGCCATGGCCGGGAATGACGTAAAGGGCTTTCAGCGGCTCGAATGCCTCGTCCCAGGTTTCAATCCAACCGGATGTGTTTGTGTCCTCAAAGATCGGCGGGATGCGTTCGTGAAACGCCATGTCTCCAGCGATCACCAATCGCTGCTTGGGCAGCCAGACCTGAATATCACCGGGCGAGTGTGCAGGGCCGAGGTGCAGTGCCTTGATGGTGAATGCTCCCATTTTAATCGTTTTTTCCTCATCGAAAGTTTCCGAGGGCAGGGCAACGTCGGTCCCTTCGGCGCGCTCCTTCAGGCGTTTCTTTGCCGAATCGAGAATGTCATAACCGCGCTCCTCGAATTCGGTATGCGCATCGTCATGGGCGAGGATCGGCACGCCGAGTCCGGCCCAGTAGGAATTGCCGAGCATGGCATGGCCCTGACCGTTCTCGTTTATCACCAGCTTTACGGGCTGGTCCGTGATGCGCCTGATTTCATCATGCAGGGCCTCGGCAAGTTTGGCCGCCCCGCCGCCGTTTACGACAACCACGCCATCGCCGGTGACGATAAAGCTCAGGTTATTATTGTGCCCCGCGTTTTCATAGGTAGAGGGGGCAGTCTGTCCGATGGACGTCCAGACATGCGGGACCACTTCAATCGGAGCCGAATAAAGCAGCGAGGCGGGATACTGGTCGGGGATCGCCTGATTGGCAGAAACGGGCGTTGTCAGCGCGAAGAAAACGGCAGCGATGCGTTTCATCAGTCGATCCTCGTCTTTATCACATTCAACAAATAAAATGTACCGGATGTCACCGCGTTCGACAATGGCTATCGGTTGCCGCTGCTCTCGGGTATAGCGGCGGAATGTATGACGCGATTATTATCGGGGCCGGCGCGGCGGGTATGATGTGCGGCGCGGTTGCCGGCGCACGGGGACAGCGCGTGCTGATCCTCGACCATGCGAAATCGGCAGGAGAGAAGATCCGCATTTCGGGCGGCGGGCGTTGTAACTTTACCAATATTCATTCCGGCCCGTCTAACTTCCTCAGCAACAACAAACACTTTTGTAAGTCCGCGCTCGCCGGATACACACCGCGCGATTTTGTCTCTTTGGTCGATTCCTACGGCATTGCGTGGCACGAAAAAACACTCGGTCAGCTTTTTTGCGACGACAGCGCCAAACAGATCATCACAATGTTGTTGGATGAATGTGCGCGGGGCGGTAACGAGCTTCGGCTGAAAACAGCGATCAGTGGTGTGGCGCGCGGTTCGGACGGTTTTGTCGTGACGACCGATGCCGGACGCTTTGAAAGCCGTGCGGTCGTTGTTGCATGCGGCGGGCCGTCGATCCCGAAAATGGGTGCCACAGGATACGGGTATCGGCTGGCCGAACAGTTCGGGTTGAATGTCATCGAGCCACGCGCGGGCCTCGTGCCGCTGACCTTCACCGACGCGCTGAAAGAGCCTTTGCAGACTTTGTCGGGGGTCAGCGTCAATGCGGCAGTCCGCCATGGAAAGACGGTTTTTGAAGAGGCATTGCTGTTCACCCATCGCGGTTTGTCGGGACCGGCGATCCTGCAAATATCATCCTATTGGAAGCCGGGTGACAGCATCCGTCTCGATCTCGCGCCCGGCCTCGATCCGCTGGCGGCATTGAAACAGGCGCGCAGCGAAGCGCCGAAGCAATCCCCCGCCTCGGCACTGGCGCGGGTGTTACCGCAAAAGGTTGCGGCGTTTCTGACCGACGGCGTGCCGCAGCAGCGCATTGCCGATATGAGCGACAAGGCGCTGGGCGCTATCGCTGCGGCGGTTTCTGATTGGACGGTCAAACCTGCCGGAAACGAGGGTTTCCGAACGGCAGAGGTCGCTCTTGGCGGTGTTGATACCAACGACCTGAATTCAAAGTCGATGGAGGCCAAGGCCGTGCCGGGGCTGTATTTTATCGGTGAAGTCGTTGATGTGACCGGACATCTGGGTGGCCATAATTTTCAATGGGCATGGGCCAGCGGCACGGCGTGCGGTAAGGCTTTGGCGAGCGCGTAATCTCGGCATCGCTATTGCCGTTTCCGCCACCACAGCAAATAAAGCACGAAACCAAGGATCAAGCCGCCCAGCGGAAGCGGTCCCAGTACCGCAATCGCGGCAAAGCTCAGCCCCAGTTTTGCAGGCCAGCCCATCGCGACCCCGCGCAATGACGGCGGGCGTGCCTCGGGGGGCGGGCTTTGCCTGCGCTGGGGGCGCGTTTGGGTATAGCCGCCTTGCGGGCGATCCTGCCTGCGCGTGTTTGGCACGAGGGATTGTTCGGGCTGTGCCGTTGTGATTTTCGGCTTGGCGATGCGTTCCATCTTTGGCGGTGCGGCTGGTTCGGGCTTCCACCATGTGTCGGTCGGCGCTTGGCCCAATGCGGCGGCGGCGCGCAATGACGGCTGTCTTTCCGGTCTTGCGTCCGGTGCGCCGTGCAGTTTTCGGGCCTGCGAGGTGAGTGCGGCCACGCTATCGCCATGCACCATTTCTAAAAACTGCGCATAGCCGAGGGCGCTTGCCTTGGGCGAGCCTTTGCGGAACGGCGCGGTCGTTTTGCCTTGGGCGGTGTTGTGAAGGTGTGCGCGGAATTTGCGGCGTTCTTTGCGCGAGACGGTCAGGCCGTCATTGACAGTAATCCCTGTGACCTCCTGCCTGCCATTGCGGCGCATGACGCGGGTTTTCTCGTCATTGAGCGCGAAACCCTCATCCTCGACAATCTTCGCAACGGCCCAGATCAGCGCCTTTGTCGCGTC
>CALGNW010000037.1 GCA_937958345.1 uncultured Neomegalonema sp.
TCCGGGATGAACGGCCTGTGCGCCGGTCTGATGAATGGCGTCGAGAATCTTGTCCATTACCAGATAACTGTCTGCGGCGGCGGGCGGTCCGATATGAACGGCCTCGTCCGCCATCCGAACATGCGGCGCGCCCGCATCCGCATCGGAATAAACGGCGACAGTCGCAATGCCCATTTTCCGCGCGGTTTTCATCACACGGCAGGCGATTTCGCCTCTGTTGGCAATTAGGATTTTATCGAACATTGGCGTCCCGTTCCCTCATATCGCAGGTGCGAAATAAGTAACCTGTGCGCCGGAAGACTCCAAGTAAGAATATGTCCTCACGCGATGCCCCCTCTCGGCTGAGGGGCCGCGCTACACCTTGGCGACGGCTGTACTATGTCAATGGAAGCAGATTGCCGTTTGAAACGAAATTTCCGGAGGCCGCCGTGGCTCAGATTGATTATTATTTCACCGTCCTGTCCCCGTTCACCTATCTGGCGGGAGACCGGCTGGAGAAAATTGCCGCCAAACACAGCGCGACGATCGCTTACAAACCCGTTGATATTATGAAGCTGTTTTCCGAAATGGGCGGAACACCGCCTGCGCAACGCCACGACTCGCGCAAGGAATATCGCCTTCAGGACCTCAAACATCTGCAAAAGGCGAGCGGCCTGCCGCTTAATCTTCATCCTGCGCATTGGCCCACGGATCAAAAACCGGCTTCTGCGATGATTGTTGCCGCCGCGAAGGCCGGACAGGACGCGGGGGCGCTGACACAGGCGGTGCTGCGCGCCGTCTGGGCCGAGGACAAGGATATCGCGGACGAGGCAACACTGGACGGGATCGCCGGGGCCGCCGGGATCGACCTGCAAGCGGTCAAGCCGCATTTGGCCGATGGCGCGGCGGCGTTTGAGCCGATGACGGCGGAAGGGATGGCCGCAGGCGCATTCGGATCGCCGTTCTACATCGTCGGCGGCGAACGGTTCTGGGGACAGGACCGACTGGATCACCTCGACGCACACCTTGCCGAGGCATCTTAAACCGCAGCGTTTCCTCTTTTAACGTCGATCGGCTATCGTGCTTTAAACATGCGCGAAAGGAGCCGGTTTGCCCTTGGAAGACCCATCACTCTGGGAAACAGTCCGCGAGATAAGCCTGTCCGTTTGGGTCACGGGCGGGTTGATGTTTGCGGCCTTTTTCTGGTTCCTGAAATGGCTGTTCATGGTCCTGTTTGTTCAGGGCAAGGGCATCGGGCTGGTGACAGTTCCGGTCAGCCGGATGGCGGGCAGAATTCTCGAAGACAAATTCGCGCAAAAATTTGCCGATTCCAAACTGCTGCCCAAACTGCATCCGCCGCAAAACTGGGAGGAATTCAACCGGTTTACCGGCCATGTCGCCGACCGGATGCGGACCTATCGCGAGTTAATCTATCTGGTTCAGGCCAAGTTTAACGGCCCCTCCGCCGTCAGTCTGAGGGTCGCGGTCGAATTCTTCGAGCCGATTTTTGTCGACACATTCCGCACCGCCGAGCGCGGCTTTCGCGACCTCGACCGGATCGACGCCGAAATGCGAGCCCTGCATCGCGGCCTTCATGTCGAACTCGAAGAAGCAACGGCACAGATCGAACGGGACCGCATCGCGCGGGAACGCGATTTCGAGATAAAGCGCGTCCGCCTGAAAAGCATGCTCGCCGCCCGCCGTGCCGAGTTCTGGCTATGGCGTCCGGTCGCAGCGATCTACCGGCGGGTTTTCGGCACAGCCGCCGAGCGGAAACTGCGCGCCGAAAAGAAAGATCTGAGCGCCGAACTGACCCGCATCCGCAAGGATCTGAAAGAGACGAACCGGCGGATTTTCGCCGACCATCATCCTGAAGTGATCGGTGTCTGCCTCGAACTGATCGAACACGACCTGATGTTTCTAAAGCACCTGTACTTCCGGTTCGGGCTGGAGATGGAATCGCTGACCTTTACCGTCGCATCGGGCCGTGTCCTGCAACTGATGGCCGGGAACACAGCAGCCGGGCTGGCCGCGCGCGAGGCGATGGACTTGCAGGGGCTGGCGGAACTGGATGACGCCGACCCGATGATTGTTGATCGCATTCGCGCACAAATCCGCCGCGACACCGATCTGGACATGTATGTCGGGCTGGGTCCGGAATCGGTACTGGAGGGGGCGCTTGAGCCGTATTTGCGGATCAAGCTGCTGCTGGGAAAATTGAACCTCGACGGGTATTCACCCCATTGGGTCGCGCACCTGCCGCCCCCTGCCGAGTTCGGGCGTGCCCAAGCCGAGTACGACCATTTCTCGCATCAACTGGCCTGGTTAAAACGCACACCGCCGGGTTTGAAAGTCGCCGCAAACGGCTTGGTATCGTTCGACGACGACCCGTTCGACTCGGATTTACAGGCTGCGGAGTGACAGGCTCCCGCCTGCGGCTGATCCTCGCCCCAGTCCGGGCCGGAGAGATACGTCCAGAGTGATTTTATCCTGAATTTTTCAAACATCATGCACCTCGCCTCTCTTCATAAAACAAGATGATGCATGGCGGGAGGCGCTTCAAGACAGGTGAAATAATCTGCACCGTGACGTGAACATCCGTGACGGATGGCGGAGAATTATTTCATCGCGGTCTTAGGCTCGACAACTGCGGTTTCGCCATCCAGTTCTTGTGCCAGACGCAGCGCCGCCTGAAAGCCGAGCGAGATCAGAACACCCCAGATCATCCCGAAGAAACCCGCGCCGACCGCCCAGATCAGGATGACGGCGATAATCTGCACCTTGGTCATGCCCAACCGCGCGCCGATGATTTCGGGCGTGAAGTTATAGGCCTCCAAAAAGCCCATAAGCTTGGCAATCACCATCATAATGACAGTGCGGATGATGACATCCCAGCCCCAACCGAAGCTGATCACATCATAGCCGAACCAGCCCAGACCGGGATCGATATTCGTACACATCAGGAAAAAGGCGAGGAACATACTCAGCAAGCCGCCGATTTTCGGCACGGCGGTTACAAAACCCAGCACGACCGCCATGAACAGGATCGTCCCGAAGCCGAGGCCGAGCGGCAGCGAGACCATCGCGATCACGTAAATGAAGGACAGCGTCACCGCCACCTCCAGATACCCGATCATAAAGAGGCTGATCCCCTCCTGAAAAAGCTCGCCGTAGCGCAGGACATTCGCGCGGAGTTGCGGTTCCTGAATGCCGCGCGATATCACCTCGCGGTGCATCGCGACTTCTTTTTTCCAGTTGCCGATCAATGTGCCGATGATGATGGCCGAGATCACCAGCTTGACCCAATCCGCCAGAAGAATACCGACCAGCTTGATCCCGTCTTTTGCGTAGACCTTGACGGATTCTTTGAACTCGCTCGCCACGTCGCCGAAGGTATCGGTCACCAGAGAGGACAGGCCGCTCCATCCTGATCCGCCCTCGGCATCAACCTCGGGAAAGATATTCGGCAGCTTGTCATGCGCCGTCCCGAGAATGCCGCGCAGCGCGTCGAGGATTACCGGCAGGCGGTTCTCAAATTGCGTGATGAACGTCTGGCCCTGCTGCTGGATGATATACGCGACAATCGGCACACCCAGCAGCGTCAGCAACACCAGCGCCCACCCGGTCAGTTTTACCGCAACCGACTCGCCCATCTGAAAATTAACATGCCGACCGAACGCGCGGCGGCTGGAGCGATAGCCGAACCAGACTTTCCGCCCCGCAATCGCAGCCTCGACATGAGGGCGGATGCCGACCGCAAACAGGATTGTGCCGAGGATATAGACCCAGCCTTTATAGGCCAGAAACGCCGGCAGGATCACAAACGAGAACGCATAGAACCAAAGCGCCACCCCACCCGGACTGGGCAGGTAACGGGATAATCTCTGGTTCGGGTTATCGGACATTTCGGAATTCTACCGGACAAACGTAAGGACCGCCCCGCATCTTCCGGCGGGGCGGCAAAGGAATTATACCCCGGTTTCGCTGACCAGTTTGGTGCGCAGATACGCGTCCAGCCCTTCGATTCCGCCCTCGGAACCATAGCCGCTTTCATCCACACCGCCGAACGGCGATTCAGGCGTCGAGACGTTCATCGAGTTGATGCCGACCATACCCGTGTTCAGCTTTTTGCCGAGGCGGTTTGCCCGCTCGCCGTCTGTGGTGAAGGCATAGGATGCAAGGCCGACTTTGACCTTGTTCGCCTTGGCGACGATCTCGTCTTCGGTCTTGAACGACGCGACCGGCGCGACGGGACCGAACGGCTCCTCGTTCATAATCTTGGCGTTTTCCGGCACGTCGGTCAGCAGCGTCGGCTCGTAGAAATAGCCCTGATTGCCGATGCGCTTGCCGCCCGTCACCAGTTTTGCGCCGCTTGCAACCGCATCGTCGACGAAATCCTGCATAACGCCCAAACGGCGATCCGCAACCAGCGGCCCCATCGTCGTGCCCTCGTCCATGCCGTTGCCGACCTTGACGGCCTTGACCGCCTCTGCAAACGCATCGACGAAATCGCCGTAGGATTTTTCCTGCACATAAAAGCGCGTTGGCGAGATGCAGACCTGACCCGCGTTACGGAACTTGGTTGCCGCAGCCGCCTTGGCCGCCGCACCGATATCGGCGTCATCAAACACCAGCACCGGCGCGTGGCCTCCCAGTTCCATGGTACAGCGTTTCAGCGTCTCGGCAGCCTGACGGGCAAGCAGTTTGCCGACTGCGGTCGAGCCGGTGAACGACATTTTGCGCGGAATATCCGAGGCGAGTATACGGCTGGAAACAGCCGCCGGATCACCGAAGACGATGTTGACGGTTCCGTCGGGTACGCCCGCCTCTTGGAATGCCCGCGCAATCGCGATGGCCGTCGACGGCGTTTCTTCGGACGGTTTAAGCACGATCGAACACCCTGCCCCGAGTGCACCCGCGATTTTGCGGACCACGTTAACGCCGGGGAAGTTCCACGCCACAAACGCACAGGTCGGGCCGACAGGTTCTTTTGTGGCAATCAGGCGTGTGCCGGGGAACCGCGAGGGGATCAGACGACCGTAGGCGCGTTTGCCCTCTTCGCCGTACCAGCGGATCGCGTCGATGACAAAACCGAGTTCCATCTTTGATTCGATGAAAGGTTTGCCCTGCTCCAGGGTACAATCGCGGGCGATCTGGTCGACGTTGTCTTCGATATAACGCGCGGCCTTTTCCATGATCTTCTGACGCGCGAGCGCCGTCATATCGCTCCACGCATCAAAGCCGCGCTGGCTGGCCTCAACCGCTGCATCAAGATCGGCGTCGGTTGCCGTCGGCAACCGGCCCAGCACCTCCTCGGTGGCCGGATTGAGCACATCCATCGGCGCGCCGTTGCCTTTGGTCCATTTGCCGTCGATCAGCATGTCGAGTTCTGCGTATGACATAGTGTCCTGCTCCATTTTACGCGCTTGCAAAGCGATTCGATCTCGTTCAGGCTCCTTCTATCGGAAATTTAGTGAGAGGAGGTGATCCAATGTCTAGTGGGAATACGGTCAATCTGACCGGAGATATGGTGACAGTGGCGCGCTTTCTAACCGGAGCTGCAGCCTCCTGAAGCCATCGGCTCAGAAGACCACATCCTACGAGGGGCTGCGCACTGCGCGGCCCCTTTTCGTTTGAGGCATGGCATGGCATGAGAGGGAGCCAACCTGACGCATAGGATCCCGCCATGCCCGCATCTTCCCTTGATCTCGATTTCGTCCGCGCACAGTTTCCGGCCTTTGCCGCGCCCGAGGCCTCGGGCTGGACCCATTTCGAGAATGCGGGCGGCTCGTTTCCCGCCATGCAGACGATTGATGCGCTGACCGGTTTTTACCGGACAAAAGTTCAACCTTACGGCGTCGGGCCGAGCGGCGCGCTGGGCGACGCGATGGATGCGGCACGTGCGCGCTGGGCCGAGGCGCTGGGCGTCACCGCGCCCGAGGTGGTTTTCGGCCCCTCGACATCGGCCAACACCTACACGCTGTCCCATGCCTTCCGCCCGCTGCTGACGGCAGGCGACGAGATTATCGTCACCGATCAGGACCATGAGGCAAATTCGGGCGTCTGGCGGCGGATGGCGGATGAAACCGGCATGACCCTGCGCGAATGGAAGGTCAGCCCCGAGACAGGCCGGCTCGATCCGGCGGATTTCCACGCCTTGCTGTCGGAGAAGACCAAGCTGGTGACGTTTACCCATTGCTCGAACCTTGCGGGCGACGAAAACCCCGTCGCAGAACTGACCGCCGCCGCACGGGCCGCAGGCGCGTGGAGTGTCGTCGATGGGGTAAGCTGGGCGCCTCACGAGATTTGCGATGTCAATGACCTCGGCGCGGACGTCTATATGTTCAGCCTCTACAAGGTTTACGGCGTGCATCAGGGGTTGATGACGGTGCGCACGCCCCTGATGGAGCGGCTCGGTAATCAGTCGCATTATTTCAATGCCGGATCACCCGCCGCCAAACTGAACCCTGCCGGTCCCGACCACGCACAGGTCGCCGCGACCGCCGGAACGCTCGATTATATTCAGGCCCTCGCCGCGCATCACGGTGTCGAGGCGAATGACCTGCACGGACAGGTGCGGGCCGTCTCCGCGATGTGGCGCAAACAGGAACAGGCCATTACCGCGCCGCTGCTCAAATTCCTCAGCGCCCATCCGAACGCCCGCCTGATCGGGTCGGATGTCGCAGATGCACGGCGCGCACCGACAGTCGCATTCATGCCGTCAAAGGTCTCGCCGCCCGATATGGAAAAGGCATTGGGCGCACGCGGTTTTATTACAGGCGCGAATGATTTCTACGCACGCCGTCTGGTCGAAGCCCTCGGCCTCGATCCCGATATCGGCGTCATGCGCGTGTCGATGACGCACTACACCAGCGGCCATGACGTATCGCGGATGATCGCGGCACTGGAAGAGTTGCTGTGAGAATTGTCGGCGGACGCTTCAAAGGGCGGGCTATTGCCGGGCCGAAAGGAGATGGCGGCGCGGCGCGGTTGCGGCCATCCTCTGACCGGCTGCGCGAGGCCGTTTTCAATCTGCTGGCCCACGGCGATTATCCCGACCTGAACGGCGCGCGGGTGCTGGACCTGTTCGCGGGGACCGGTGCGATGGGGTTGGAGGCGCTGTCGCGCGGGGCGGCGCGGGTGCAGTTTGTCGACGAGGGCGCGGAATCGCGTGCTCTGCTGCGGCAGAATATCGAGACGTTCGAGGTGATCGGCGAAACGAAGATCTATCGCCGCGATGCCACGCGCCTCGGTGACAACAAGGCCGAGCCGTTCACCTTGCTGTTCCTCGACCCGCCCTATCACAAGGGATTGGGCGACAAAGCCATTGTGTCGGCGCTTGATGGCGGTTGGCTGTCCGGCGGGGCGGTTGTCGTCCATGAAACCCATGCGGACGAGACGCCGGAAACGGAAAAGCGCCTCTCACCGGTTGATGAGAGGCGCTATGGCATGTGCAAAGTCACGATCAGTCAGGTGCTTTAGTGCGGCCTGCCCGGTCTAAGCACCCAGCGTTTGCAGACGCGCGATAAAGGCATCGATATCGCCGCCCATCTGCTGAATCATCTGCGTGAACTCGGCCTGCTGGCTGGAGATCATCGACAGACCCTCGACAATGATGTCGTTGATTTTCGGCTGGCCGCTGCGGTCATCGCGCACCTGCCATTTGATGCTGATGACCTGACCGTTCGCATTAACCGACGAATCCACCAGAACGCCTTTGCTACCGTAGTCGAACGCGCCGTTGACGCGGATTTCCTCGCCCGCATATTCGGTGAACCGGTCTGCATAGGTGCGCGCGACATAGTCCTCGTAGGCGGCGACATAGCGGTCGCGCTGATCGGCGCTTGCGCCGCGGGCGTACCGTCCCAGTGCCGCACCCGCGACCTGACGCATGTCAGCGTTCTGAGCCATAATCGAGCGCAACTGCGGCGCCTTCGAACTGGCCTCTCCGGGCTGTTTAATCAGCGCGATCACCTGCGACGTGACGCTCTGCACCAGAGCCGTGGCCTGATCCGTCGTTACAGCATGCGCTGTGTTCGCGCCGATTGCGGCGGTTATTGCAACGCCCCCCGCAAGGGAAAGAAGTGTCCGGCGATTCATAGCGGTCCTCTCGGTTATCAAGTGCGGCATACGCATAATGCGTGGCCGCTAGAACGGTTCCGCCTCATAGATATCCGGCAGATCGTCCGCCTCGATTTTACCATTCAATATGGCGCTCCTGCGGCGCTGAAGGTACGTATTCTTGACAACAGTATAGCTGTCCTCGGTCTCGTACAGCACGTCATCGAGCAGTTTTCCGAAGCGATAGCGGGTATCCACAATCCTGACGGGCGTTTCGGCCATCTTAATCGCCTCGGTCGTCGCGCCCTGCCCGATATAAGTCAGCGGATTAAGCGCATAATCACCGGCCCGTGCAACACCGTCGCGCAAGGTCGTCGGCCCCAGCAGCGGCAGCTCGATATACGGTCCCGAACCGACGCCCCAGACCGCAAGTGTCTGGCCGAAATCTTCACTATGCTCGGGAATGCCGATTTCGGTCGCCGGATCAAGCGCACCCAGACCGCCAAGGGTCGAATTCACGAAAAACCGGGCGAAGGTCTCGCCTGCCCGCTCAACGTCGCCCTGTAAAACGCTGTTCGCAAAGCTAATCGGCAGCTGGACGTAGCGCACCTCGTTGTTGATGACGTGCTTGATGGTTTCCGGCACGACATAGCCATATCCCTGCGACAACGGACGCAGCGCAACCGTATCAACGCCCTTGTTGACAGTGTGCATTGCACGGTTGAACCCCTGTAGCGGGTCCGAGCCCGCATCCGGCACAATCGTACTCGCGCAGCCCGACACCGTCATCGCAGCGCCAATCGCCATTGCACCGGAAAAACCGACCCGTCGTCCGAAACCAAAAAACATCATCCGACTCTACCCTGTCCCATATTCGCCACCAGAATAAACCTAGCGGACCGGCGTTGATAGACAATTCGCATCGAACACTGCCGGTCACATCGTTGCTTTTTCGCCGCGCATGGCTTGCACCCCTTTGCGACATTAGGGCATACGCGGGCTATGAAGAGCGGCGAAAAACTGGCGAGGGTCCTTGATGCCCTGCGCGGCGCGGGCGAAGAAACGCGCCTGCGCATTCTGCACGCCCTGTCGCGCGACGAGTTGGCCGTCAGTGAGTTGACTCAGGTTCTGGCTCAAAGTCAGCCCCGGATCTCGCGCCACCTGAAACTGATGACCGAGGCCGGACTGATCGAGCGCCGCCGCGAAGGAAGCTGGGCATTCTTCCGTCTGACACGGGACGGTTTTCCGGCGCGGCTGGCGGAGTTTGCGCTGGAGGCTCTGGAAACCGGCGATTCCGTGCTGGAACGTGACCGCGACCGGTTGGAGCGTGTGCGCGCGCGGCGGGCAGAGCTGGCCGAATCGTACTTCGAAGAAAACGCGGCCCATTGGGATGAATTGCGCTCGATGCATGCCCCCGAGGCAGCCGTCGAGGCGGCCGCGCGCAGCATGTTCATCCCGCCGAACGGTAAATTTTCGCGGCTGGTCGATCTGGGCGCGGGCACAGGCCGGATGCTGGAACTGTTCGCGGACCGGTACGAATCAGGCGTCGGGTATGATGTGAACCAGCCGATGCTGGCGCTGGCGCGGGCGCGATTGGCCGCAGCGGGTCTGGATCATGCCGAATTGCGGCAGGAGGACATTCTGGCATTGCCGGATGACGCGGCAAGCGCCGACGGGTGTATTTTGCATCAGGTTTTGCACTTTTTGGTTGAACCCTCGCAAGCCATCGCCGAAGCGTCCAGAATGCTGTCACCCGGCAGTCCGTTGCTGGTGGTTGATTTTGCCCCTCACGATGCCGAGGCCCTGCGCGAAAGCCACGCCCATCGCCGCCTCGGATTCGCGCGCACCGAGATCGAGAAAATGGGCGAGGCGGTCGGGATGTCCGCGACCGGGTACGCGGAAATCCCCGCTGAGAACGCCGCCGGCGGCGATGCACTGACCGTGTCGCTGTGGTTGCTGCGCAAGAACGACTGACGCGCCGTTC
>CALGNW010000038.1 GCA_937958345.1 uncultured Neomegalonema sp.
TGATTGTCGAATTGGATATTGATGCCGGAACCGCGCGGGTGCGGCCTGTCGGCGTTGCCTTTACGCCGGAAACCGATCTTCAGGTCTGGCGGATCGCGCCCGAAGCCGCCCCTGTTCCGGTCGGTCTTATCCTTACCGAAGGCGAGACAAAGCTGCCGTTGGTCGCCGAGCCCGGCGATACCATCGCCATCAGTCTGGAACCGAAGGGCGGATCGACGACCGGCGCGCCGACCGGACCCGTGGTTTATAGCGGTGCGCTGATCGCCGTCCCCGACTAGGGCAATCCCACTCGCATGCCGACCGCCAGCGGGTGTTCACGATCTCTTGATCGGGCGCTCGTCGTGGAGGATTGAACGGGAGTTGTGTTTCATTTTGAACCTCTATAGCGTGCGTTAGATGCGGCATACACGATTTCTGTTCCATTTAGAGATTTCGGTTCGCTGCGCCGAATAATAATTCAAGAGGCCGCGCGCCGGGAGATCTCGATGTCTAACGCTTTTTCGATCACGCAAGGTCGCCTGACGTCGTTGTCGGATGGTTCGCGTTTCGCCGATCTGTTCGGAACGAATACACCGCGCAGCGCCCCGTCAAACACGCCAAGCCCGACAACAAATTCGTCGCCCGGTATTTTTAACTTTACGTTCAGCGGCGGAGGTCAGGGAACCGCGGGCACGCAGACTGTGCGTCCCGGAACCGGATCTCAGACGTTCAACTTCACGATAAACGGCGTCCCCGCTCAGCCGCAGACCGCGCCTCTCGCGCCGAATCCGGCACCGGTTAGTCCCGGACAGCCAGTTGCGGAGGCGCCGACAACGACTTTGCCGACCGGAACACCCGCCGCTGCCCCCGTTGACGGGCCAACGCAGGTTCCGGGCGGTGCACCGACGGAAGATGCCGGTTCGATCAGCGGTACGCTGCGCGCCGATCCGGACTATGAGGCGTTCACCGCCGCCCTTGATGCGACGGGCCAGACGGACTTCCTTAATGGTGAAAGCGGCCTGACGGTGCTTGCGCCGACGGATGGTGCGTTCAGGATCCTTGCGAATGATACGCTGCGCCTGAACACCGACGGCTTGAGCGACGCAGAGGTTGGTGAACTGGTTGTCGATACGCTCGGCCAATCAGCGGCCACCGAGTTGCTGCGCTATCACGTGTCCGCAGAGCTGCAGACGTTCGACCAACTGATCGGAACCCCCACATCCCTCGGTGCAGCGACCTTCACGCCGTTGGCGGGTCAGCCCATCCCAGTACAGGGCGGTATCTTCTCCGATGGCGATCCCGATGAAGTCGATCCTATCTTTGTCGGGTTCAGCGGTTTCGGTACGGACGTTCAAACCTCGAACGGTCTCGTCCACGGTATCGATCGCGTCCTGCTGCCGAATGATATCGACGGCGGCGGAGCGTCGCGCGGGCAGTTTTCACCGATTTTTATCCGGCCCGTGTTTTAGCCTCTGGCACAGACATTGCTGACGAATTGGGTAGTACCCTCGTCTTTGCGCACCAGCGATTTTATCGCCGGTGCGTTTTTTTTGACCGGACGGCACATTTTCGAACTTGGAGCGTTAGCCTGATGCGTTTTCCTGTGCAGATCGTTGCATTAGGGAAGCTGAATGAAAGCAGACGGTTATGATAAAGTTTCTGGTATTCGCCGCAATCGGAGCCATCGCAGTCGGTGCGGTTGCGAGTTGTTCGACCGGACGATCCCTTTCCGACATTGCAGGCGAGAAGGCTGTATCGGTGTCACGAAGCGAGCCGGTTGTCGTGTTCCTTCCGGGAACACTTGCGTCTACTTTGACAGACACCCGAACCGGCGAGCGGGTCTGGGGCGGGGAAAACGCCCTGACAGCCGACCCGCGCAAGGCAGCCGGTTTGCGGCGGTTGTCTCTGCCGCTGGACCGGATGACCGGCATCGCCTCTGCGGCACCGGATGAGATACGCGCGGATGACGTGCTGCGCCGTGCGAACGAGCGGGTCATCGGCATACCGGTTTCGGTCTCAATCTACGGCGACGCGCTGGGGGGATTGGCGGCGGCGGGGCTTACGGAAACAGCGCCTTTCGCAATTCCGGCCTCCGGCCCGAGCCTGACAGCGTTTCCCTATGACTGGCGTCGGTCAATTGTCGATGCGGCGCAGGCGCTCGGGGAACGGCTTGAAGGCCGGGGAGAGAGCGCCCGGAAAGTGCGTATCGTCGGTCATTCGATGGGCGGCGTGGTTGCGCTTTGGTATCTGATGTACGGCACGCAAGGGCTGGACAGCCTCGGCGCACCGCCGCCCGTAACATGGGCCGGTGCGCGCCATGTCGACCATGCCATTCTGGTCGGTGCGCCGCTGCGCGGAGCGGCGGTGGCACTGCGCAACACCGTGAACGGCAACACGCTGGCCGGACCGCTGGTCCCGACCCTTCCCCCTGCCATGATCGCAAGCCATCCGTCGACGTTCGAACTGATGCCGCGGGGCAATGTCCTGCAGGGCACGAATGCGCCGTTGATGGATGCCGCGACGTGGCAGCGTTTTGGCTGGGCGATGAGCGATCCGGACCAGCGCACGAATATCGAGGTACTGGCCCGGGGTGCTGCCAATCCGATTGCGCTGGCGGAACAGCGGCAGGCCGATCTGATCGCGCGGGGCAAGGCGTTTCATGCGGCCACCGACAGGCGGATTGATCCACCCGACGGGCTGAAACTGACCGTGATTTCAGGAACCGGCTCGACGACATTGGCAGGATTGATCGTATCGCCCGAAGGAGAGGTAAGCGAGGGCGCGACCGGCGACGGGGACGGCACAGTTTTGTTGTCCAGCACCATCGCGGGATTTGAGGATGCCGCGTCGCACCCGCGCAAGGCTGTTCATCTGTTCGACGTGACCCACGCCCGCATGCTGTCCCAGCCGGACGTGTTCGAAAAGGTCCTCGAATTGCTGCTTGAGTGACCGTTATTTGACCAGCAGCGCGCGCGGCACATCAGACAGGGCCTCGCCCCCGGACGGCGTGACGACGAAAGTTTCGGTCGTCTCCAGTCCCCACGCCTCGGTCCATATGGCAGGCATGAAATGCAGCGTCATATTCTCCTGCAATTCGGTCTTGTCACCGCGCCGCAGGCTCATGGTCCTTTCGCCCCAATCCGGCGGATAGCTGAGGCCGATCGGATAGCCCGCACGGCTGTCTTTGATCACGCCGTATTTAGCGAGGATGCCGAAAAACGCCTCGGCGACCTCGCCGCATGTTGTGCCCGGTGTTGCGGTCGCCAGTCCGACGTCCAGCCCCTCGAGGACAGCCTTTTCCGCCTCGAGCATCGCCGCGGGCGGCGTGCCGAAATAGAGTGATCGGCACGCGGGCGCGTGATAGCGGCGCACCACGCCCGAAATCTCGAAAAACGTCCCCTCATCGGCCTTCATGGGCCGGTCGTCCCAGGTGAGATGCGCGGCGGCGGCTTCGCGGCCCGAGGGCGCAAGCGGGACGATAGCCGGATAGTCGCCCCCCGCCTCCGGCGTGCCGCGCAAGCCCGCATCGTACACTTCAGCGATGAGATCGCATTTACGCATACCCGGCTCGGCAGTTTCGCGAATGCGCGCGTGCATTTTTCCGGTGATTGCCGCCGCCTGCCGCATCAGCCGCAATTCCGCCGGGCTTTTCACAGCCCGCTGCCAGTTCACCAGCGCCGTCGCGTCGCGAATATCGGTCTGCGGTAGCTGGTCGCGCAGTGTTTCCAGACATTTTGCCGAGAAATAGTAATTGTCCATCTCGACACCCAACGGACCCTGCCCCCATCCGCGTTCCCGCAAGGCCGCGGCCAGCGTCTCGTAAGGATGCTTGAGCGGATTTTGCACATAGTCATCGGGATAGGAAAGGATCGAGCCGGAGGACAGATAAGTCGTCAGCCCCGCGCCCACCGCATCCATCGGCCTGCCCCACCATAACGGTTCCGCGTCGCCGCCGATGATCACGGCCTGATGAACGTAAAACGACCACCCGTCGTATCCGGTCAGCCAGTTCATATTTGACGGGTCGGTGACGATCAGCGTCTCGATCCCCGCACGCTGCATTGCCGCGCGGGTCTTCGCGAGGCGGTCGGCGTATTCCGCCGCTGTGAAAAGCATTTCCATGGCATTAACGCTGGCATGCCCCGAAGCGGGTCGCAATCCGTTATTCATCATA
>CALGNW010000039.1 GCA_937958345.1 uncultured Neomegalonema sp.
TATGTGCCGCGCGAGAGGTACTCTTTGATGATGTCGTTCTGCACCGTGCCTTGCAGTTTCGACGTGTCCGCGCCCTGCTCCTCCGCCACCGCGATATAAAGCGCCAGCAACCACGCAGCGGTCGCGTTGATGGTCATGGAGGTGTTCATCTGCTCCAGCGGGATGCCATCGAACAGCGTGCGCATGTCACCGATATGAGCGACGGGGACACCGACCTTGCCGACCTCGCCGCGCGCCAGAATATCGTCGGAATCGTATCCGGTTTGGGTTGGCAGATCGAAGGCGACCGAGAGGCCCGTCTGGCCTTTGGACAGGTTGGTCTTGTAAAGTTCGTTCGAGGCGCTGGCCGTCGAGTGCCCGGCATAGGTCCGCATGAGCCAAGGGCGGTCTTTTTTCACTTCGGACATATTCGGGCCTTACCTGATGCATTCGCGCAATAATGTTGCGCAATTTATATTGCAGTGCAACACGGCTGGCAAGCGGAACCGCCCCGTGCCGGTTTTTCACGAGTTTTCAGCCTCAAACGTTCATTTTCCGCGAATTTGCGTGGTTTTTCGAGAGTTTTCCCTGACGGATTCAGAGTTTTCAGCGAAAATCCAAGGGTTTTGCCACAGAGCAATCCGTGCAACGGTCGCGGCCCTTTCCCGAGTCGCTCAGGGCCGTTTTGATGACCGATATCGCCACCCGCGTTCACAATCACAACTGGAAAATCGATCCGATTGTGCGATCTGTTATCGACACAGACTTTTATAAGCTGTTGATGGCACAAAGTATTTTTCGGCACCATGGCGATAAGCAAGTCACCTTTAGCCTGATCAACCGGACAAAATCCGTGCCGCTGGCCGACCTGATTGACGAGGGCGAGCTGCGCGAACACCTCGATCACGTCCGTACACTGAAGCTCTCCCGTGGGGAGAGTACGTGGCTGCGCGGGAATACATTTTACGGCGAACGGTTTATGTTTCGGGCCGATTTTCTTCAATGGTTTGAGGATTATCGCTTTCCGGATTACCATTTGGAACGAAAAGGCGACCAGTACGAACTGACTTTTCAGGGAAATTGGGTCGACGTGACCCTGTGGGAAATCCCCGCGCTCGCGATCATCATGGAGTTGTACTCGCGCGCGGTGCTGAAGGGGATGGGCAAGTTTGAATTGCAGGTTTTGTATGCCCGTTCGATGACGCGCGTTTGGGAGAAAATACAACGGCTTAAGCACCTTGATCCCCTGCGCATTGCCGATTTCGGAACCCGCCGCCGCCACTCGTTTCTGTGGCAGGACTGGTGCGTTCAGGCCATGCAGGAGGGGCTGGGCCGGAGCTTTCTGGGCACATCAAACTGCCTGATCGCACAACGCAGAGAGGTAGAGGCCATCGGGACCAACGCGCATGAATTGCCGATGGTCTATGCGGCGACCGCCAAGAACGATGACGAACTCGCCGCCTCGCCTTATGCTGTTTTGGAGGACTGGCAGAAGGACTATCAGAGTAACCTATTGATAGCATTGCCGGATACCTATGGCACAGCGGGATTTCTTGAACGTGCGCCGGAGTGGCTGAACAACTGGACCGGCATCCGCGTTGACAGCGGCGACCCGATCGCGGGGGGAGAGGCGATCATCTCATGGTGGAAAAGCCGGGGCGAAGATCCGACGAAGAAGCTGATGATTTTCTCGGACGGACTGGATGTGGACGTGATCGAAAAACTGCACGAGAGGTTCAAGGGCCGGACACTGCTTTCGTTCGGTTGGGGAACGCGTTTAACAAACGATTTCAGAGGCTTGGTGGCCGATGGCCGTCTCGACCCGTTCTCGCTGGTGTGCAAAGTCGTCGCCGCAGACGGGCAGCCCACCGTTAAGCTGTCAGACAACCCCCGCAAGGCGATGGGACCGGCAGAGCAACTCGCCCGATACAAGTCCGTCTTCAAAGTCGGCGAGCAAGACGAGATGGCGGTAGAGGTCTGATTGACCTTGCGGGTGGAATTAAACGAGGCGTATTTCTATTATAATTCAGATACTTAATTAGGTTTTCATCAACTGAAAGAACCGTTACGTCGGATAGAGGTGGGTATCCGCAGATGCCCGCAAACCGGTACAATCTGCAGCGACATTCCGCCTCCGTTGCCCTCCGCCATCAGCAGGTCTAGTGTTACGCACGTGACCGGAGAGTGCCTATGAGCGTCCAAAAGTGCAATAATACCAACGACTTCAGGCGTCTTGCCAAGCGCCGGCTGCCCGCGCCGCTGTTCCACTATATCGACGGCGGTGCCGACGATGAAGTGACGCTGGAGCGGAACACCTCGGCTTTTGATGAAGTTCGGTTGATTCCCAATGGCTTGGCTGATCTGGATGGCATGGATTGTTCAACCACGGTGCTCGGCCAAAAGATCAACTGGCCGTTCTTTTTGTCACCCACAGCCATGACCCGGCTCTTCCACCCTGACGGTGAAAAAGGCGTAGCGCGGGCCGCCGAGCGGGTTGGTACGATGTATTCTCTATCGAGCCTGTCAACGGAAAGCATTGAAACTATTGGAGTTTGCACCAATGGCCCGAAGTGCTTTCAGATCTACATACACAAAGACCGGGGAATGACCCGTGACTTTGTTGATCGCTGCAAAGCCGCCAAATTCGACGCGCTTTGCCTGACGATTGATACACTCGTCGCGGGAAACCGGGAGCGTGATTTGGTCACCGGTATGACCGTCCCGCCCAAGCTGACGCTGTCGAGCCTTGCCAGTTTCGCCGCGCACCCCGCATGGGCATGGCGCTATCTGACCTCGGACGCTTTCGAGCTGGCAAATGTGAAGCGCCACATGAAAGGTGGAGGCGATCTATCTTCGATAATTCAATACGTTAACAGTCAATTCGATCCAACGGTGACATGGCGTGATGCTGAGGACCTGATACGCCAATGGGGCGGCCCGTTCGCAATCAAAGGGATTATGTCGGTCGGGGATGCGATCCGTGCACGCGATGCGGGAGCAAGCGCCATTATGATCTCAAACCACGGCGGCAGGCAGTTGGACGGGTCAACCGCTCCGTTCGATATGCTCGGCCCGATTGTTGATGCCGTAGGCCAAGACATTGAAATCATTTTGGATAGCGGTATCCGGCGCGGAACGCATATCCTAAAGGCCATCGCGATGGGAGCAACCGCCTGTATGGTTGGTCGAGGGTATCTCTACGCTCTGGCTGCCGGTGGCGAAAAGGGCGTGGACCGAGCCTTGGATCGGATGACGGCGGAGATATCACGCAATATGACATTGATGGGATGCGCGAGACTTTCAGATCTTGACCGCACTATGCTCCAGCGGGGCACACCGATCGATTTTAGTGCGGCAGGTCGTCTGCCTGCCATTCCAGCCCAATAGAAAGGAGTTGTGATAATGCCTTGTAATAATGTGTTTATCACGTCGTGCATGGCACTTGCACTGACTGTTTTTTCCGCCCAGATGAGCGCCGCTTACGACAGTGAGGCCCGCGCGGAAGAACGGGCCGATTTGCTGGTTGCTCTTAAGGCTGCACCGAATGAACGGATCGCGCGTGCGGCGGTTTCCGCGATCTGGGACCATTGGCAGATCGCACCGGATGAAAAGGCTCAGGTGCTGCTGGACGATGCCAGAAAGCGCATGCAGGTTTACGATTTTGCAGGGGCAATGGTGCATTTGGATGCGCTGGTCGCGCATGCGCCTGATTACGCGGAAGGTTGGAATACTCGCGCCACGACATTGTTTTTGCAGCAAAAGTACGACCTGTCGCTCGACGATGTTGAAAAAACGCTCGCCCTTGAACCGGCTCATTTCGGTGCGCTGGCCGGTAAAGCGATCATCCTAATGCGCCAAGGCCGCGCCAGCCTGTCACAAGAAGCATTGCGCAAAGCGGTCGAGATCAACCCGTATTTGAGCGAACGATCCATGCTGATCGAAACGCCCGAGTAGACGCCCCCTCTCATCTGATCTTGGCCAATCCGTAGAACGAACCGTCTTCGCGGATAAAGCGGATGGTTTTTTTGAGTATTTGGGGGACTTTGCACGCCACCTTATAGCGTTTCTCGCCAATGTTCATCTGATGGCAGACGCGGTCTTCCCGCCATACCCACTCGCCCCACACGTTACTACCCGAAAATCCTCCGGTAAAACTCCGGTCTTCGAGAAAGATGATCACCGCGCCGCTTTCATATATCAGAGTTTTTCCAACGACTTGTTTGATAAAGTCTTCTTCGGTCATAATCCGCTCAAAGTCATCTTCGGCAAACGCAGATGAGCACGCGAGAAAAGCCGCAAGCATCAAAAATCCCAGCCATGAACGGCTCGATCTCAACGGGTCCATGTTGTTCCTTTTCCGCAAAACAGTTTACCAAGACGCCTAATGAGGGCAAAATTCTCACGAGTTCTTAATAATCATGTTAGACGACACGTCTTTCTGTTTCTGTGAGGCCACCGTGACGGCGCGAGGCACGTTATATCTAGTTGTTGGTCCCTCCGGCGCCGGGAAAGATTCGCTCATTTCAGCCGCTGCGCAACATCGCGCCGACTTGTGGGTCGCACCGCGCATGATTACACGCGAGCCTGTCGATAATGAACATATTGAAATATCGGCTGAAGAATTCAATGATCTGAAGCGGCAAGGACATTTTCTGTTGAATTGGGACGCGCATGGTCTGCGGTATGGTATCTCGCGCGATCTGCTTGATAAGCTGGAAGCGGGACAATCAATTATTGTCAACGGTTCACGAAGCATTGTTCAGGAAGCACGCGAAGATTTGGCTCCAGTCAAAATTATCCACGTTGTCGCGCCTGTCGATCAGCTAACCCGGCGATTGAGGGAGCGTGGTCGTGAAGACGAATACGAGATAGAGAATAGAATTGGTCGCAGTGCGCGCCTAGCCCCGCGAGGGCCTGATGTTATCACGGTGGATAATTCGGGAACGCTGGAAGAAGGGGTGACTGCTTTTCTGGCGGCGCTCGAATAACGAGGGAAACAAGTGTACACAGTTGTCGGGACAGTGGCCTCGCGGGCGATGCGGGTGGTTTGGATGCTTGAAGAACTTGAGCAGCCCTACAAGCTGATACCCGCCCTACCGCGAACGCCCGAGATCAACGCGCACCACCCGGATGGAAAAATTCCTGCGCTCTTGTTTGAGGACCGAACCCTGCTTGATTCTGTTGCGATCACGCAGTTTCTCGCAGACCGCCATGGTGCGCTGACCTATCCGGCAGGAACCCTCGAGCGGGCGGAACAGGACTCTCTGACCCAGTTTTGCGTCGATGAGGTTGAGGGAGCGTTATGGACTGCGGCGAAGAACTCGTTCGTCCATCCGGAAGAACATCGAACACCTGCAATAAAAGAAACATGCCGGTATGAATTCGGTCTTGCAATTCAAAGGTTGGAACGACGCCTCGGTGACAGGCCCTTTGTGATGGGTGCGACTATGACCGTGCCCGATATCCTGTTCGGGCATTGCGCCGGATGGGCGCGGGTGGCGAAGTTCGAAATTCCGGACGGACCGGTGCGCGCCTATCTTCGGCGTCTGGTAGACCGTCCGGCATTTCAACGCGCTGACGCGCATCGGACCGCTGCAACCTAAGCCGGTTTACAAGCCCAAGGTCGCATAGCTGTCAGCTACCTTTTGGATCGAGATCAGATAAGCTGCCGTGCGCAAATCGACCCCCTCGTGTCTGCGTTCATTCCAAACCTTGGACATGTCCTGATACGCGCTGCGCATTGTATCATCCAGCCCAGACCTGACCAGCGACAGCTCGTCCGCGCCTTCCATATATTTCTGTTTAGTATCAGCAGGAAACGGCGAACCGGTCACTTCCTCAATGCCGCCGATCAGCATTTCGTGGAATGCCTCTTCCTGACGCCGTTGCATCCGGCCAAAGCGGATGTGTGAGAGGTTTTTGACCCATTCGAAGTACGAAACAGTTACACCACCCGCATTCGCATACATGTCGGGAATAATGACGCAGCCCTTGCGGCGGAGGATCTCATCTGCCCCGGCAGTAACGGGTCCGTTTGCGGCCTCGACAATCAGCGGCGCGGAAATCCGCTCGGCATTTCCAAGGTGGATCGCCGCCTCCATTGCCGCCGGAATGAGAATGTCGCAATCGAGTTCAAGGGCCTTTGCACCCTCGGCAATATACTCGGCCCCCGGATAGCCGCGAATGCCGCCGTGGTCAGCCATGTAACTTTTCAGCGTTTCAATATCGATACCGCGTTCCGAATGGATCGCGCCATCGCGTTCGATAACCGCAACGACCTTGCAGCCGTCGTCCTCTGACAGAAACTTCGCGGCATGATAGCCAACATTGCCAAGTCCCTGAACGATAATGCGCTTATCCTTCAGGTTGCCACTCAGATTAGCAAAGGCCACATCGTCGGGATGACGGAAGAATTCTCGCAGCCCAAATTGAACGCCGCGCCCTGTCGCCTCTGTTCTGCCGGCAATGCCGCCGACATTTCGCGGCTTACCGGTTACGCATGCACGCGCGTTGATATCGTCGGTCTTTATCCGCTTATAGGCATCCGCGATCCAGGCCATTTCCCGTTCACCCGTGCCCATATCCGGGGCGGGAACGTTCTGTGCCGGATTGATCAAATCCCGCTTGATAAGTTCGTAGGCAAAACGGCGCGTGATCCGCTCAAGCTCGTCGACTTCCCAATCAGCGGGATTGATGCAAAGGCCGCCTTTTGAGCCGCCATAGGGAACCTCGACCAGAGCGCATTTATAGGTCATCAGCGCAGCGAGCGCCTCGACCTCGTCCTGATTGACGTTGTCGGCGAAACGGATACCGCCTTTGACCGGTTCCATATGTTCGGAATGCACTGAACGATAGCCGGTGAACGTCTTGATTTCACCGCGTAATTTAACGCCAAACCGCACAATATACGTCGAGTTGGCAACACGAATTTTTTCGGTCATGCCGGGCGGAAGATCGAGCATCGCCGCGGCCCGATTGAACATGATATCCACAGAATCTCTAAAACTAGGCTCGCGCGCATCCGCAGCGGTCATCGACTCAATCCCTTTTGCCTAAAAATATAGCATGGGCTTACAGTGTATGGACGTCAACGGAAGTTGAGCCGCCGAGCGCAGCCGAATGCAAACAATTCCATATTTGCCGCCTACTGCCGACGGGGTTTTACGCGATTGGTTGGGGCAGCTGCCGTCGGGTCCTCGGGCCACGGATGTCGCGGATAACGGCCTCGCATATCTTTGCGGACATCGGCGTAAGAATTCGACCAAAAGCCCGGCAGATCGCCCGTTACCTGCACGGGACGCCTTGCGGGTGACAAGAAACGGATAAGAAGCGGGACATTTCCGTTGCAGATCGCCGGATGCCGGGTCTCGCCGAACATTTCCTGAATTCGCACTTCCAGAGCGGGCGGATCCTGCGCGTAATCGATTTTTGCCTTCGTCCCCGCTGGTGTATCGAATGAAGGCGGGGCGAGTTGATCCAGCAGTTGCCGTTGATCCCAGCTCAACATGCCGCTGAGGATTGAAACCAGATCGAGCGTGGCCAGATCGGCTTCTTTCCGCACCGAACCGAGGTGAGGTTTCAGCCATTCATCCAAGCCGTCCGTCAGGGCGGAATCAGACCAATCGGGCAGATCAGCGCCCCCTTGCTCGCGCGCCCATCGGGCACGATTGCGGAACCTTTCCGCGGAGCCGGACCACGGCAGGCAAGCCAAACCAAGACCGCGCACGCCGTCTGAGGCGGCAGCGGCGATGCTCTCCCCGTCCGCATTCTTCCACGGCATATCATCCAATACCAACGCGCCCAAGCGTCGTCGGAGACGCGCATCAACGGTGCGGTTACGCGGATTCCACAGGCATTCCTGAACTTCTATGATCCGGTCGGCAAAGAGTGTATCAATCTCGGCGCGGGACAGGGCCGCAGCCAATCTTATCTTGGCCTCTCGCGGATTTCCGTCGAGTTCGGCAATAGCCAGATAAGGCTCGCCGGCAAGAGCATCCGCCGTGTCGTAAAAGACTGCTCCTTTGCCACCAGCCATAGCGTAGCGCGGCGCATCGCCCTTGCGGCGTTTGGCAACGCGATCCGGAAAGGCAAGCGCAACCAGATAGCCCGCAGACAGGGTCGTCCGGTCATTTTGCCCTTTCCGCAGCCGCTTTGCGGAAACTGCGATGCGTTGCAGCGAACCGCGATCTTTGACCGATGAACGAGCACGCAATGCCTCCAGCCTCAAGGCGACATCCGTTCCGGCCCCCTGCAGGGGGTCACGCTCCTCCAGAAGCGCTGCCAGATCAGCCGCCTGACCGCCCGCACCCGCTTCGCGGCCCTTCATCAGCAAATGGGCCAAGCGCGGATGTAGAGGCATTTCAGCCATCGCCTTGCCATGCGCGGTCGGTTGACCGTCCGCGGAAATCGCGCCGATCGAACGGAGAAGGCCAAGGGCCTGATCAAATGCATTTTCGGGCGGCGCATCAAGCCAACACAATGCGGACGGGTCGCGTATGCCCCATACGGCAAGGTCCAGCGCCAGCGGCGCGAGATCGGCGTCCATTATCTCAGGAGGATCGGCGGCGGCGAAGCCTCCCTCTTCGCCCTTGGTCCAAAGCCGATAGCAGACTCCTGGCTCGGTCCGCCCTGCCCGTCCCCTGCGCTGGTCGGCAGATGCCCTTGAAACCCGTCTCGTTATCAAGCGTGTCATGCCCGCCCCGGCATCAAACAACGCCCGCCGAGACAAACCGCCATCAATGACGATCCTGACACCCTGAATCGTCAATGACGTTTCGGCAATCGCCGTGGCCAGAACCACCCGCCGTCTGCCATCAGCGGCGGGTTGGAGTGCCAGACGCTGCGCAGTGAACGGCAAACCACCGTGAATGGGCCGAACGTCAAATTCGCCGCCGCCAAGAAGGCCCTGAACCTTGTCAATCTCTCGGACGCCCGGCAGGAAAACGAGAACGTCACCGTCTTCATCTTCGATCGCCTGAACGATGCAGACTGCAACCGCACGCTCGAAGGCATCGCGCGGGCTGTTTTGAGTCTTCCACGGTTTATCCAGCCAGCGTGTTTCCACGGGAAAAGCGCGCCCGTCAGAGCGCACGACCGGAGCATCCCCCATCACCGCGCGCACCGCCTCGCCATCGAGCGTCGCGGACATAACCAAAAGGCGCAGGTCGTCCCTTAGGACCGATTGCGCGTCGAGACATAGCGCCAAGCCAAGATCGGCATGGATTGATCGTTCGTGGTACTCGTCAAATATAACGGCTGCGACGTTTTCCAGCGCAGGGTCGCGCTGCATTCGGCGGGTGAGAATGCCCTCGGTAATCACTTCAATCCGAGTCTTTGCCGAAACTGCGCTTTCGTGGCGAATGGAATACCCGACGGTCCGACCAACCGGCTCACCCAGAACGGAGGCCATGCGTTCGGCTGCCGCACGCGCCGCAACGCGCCTCGGTTCCAGCATCAAGATCCGGCCCTTGGCCCACGGTTCGCCCAAGAGGGCAAGCGGAACGCCTGTTGTTTTACCGGCCCCCGGCGGCGCGATCAGGACCGCATTCGGAGCGCGCCGAAGCGCCGCCGTTAACTCCGGCAGCGCCTCATCAATAGGGAGGGTCGGTGATGACATCTTTTGCGTTATCCCGACTCATCCCCGAGACCGCAACCCTTGGTCAGCCGCCCCCGGCATCCTCTTCACCCAATGCCAGGGTGGTAATCTTGAAGTCTTCAGCGGAAAGACGCGGAGCATCCGCACTTACGCCTTCCGGCTTGCCACCCGGCAACGGCACTTCGGTCGTGGAGAAGCTAAAGCTGCTTTCAGCGGCTGTGCTTACCGAAGGCGCAACCGACATTGAGCCAATCGGAACAGATGATGGCGTCATTATCGGAACCGTCTGGATCGGTGGCAACGACGCGGGACCCGGTGTCGTGAATGATGCCGGTTTCATCCGCGGAAGAACCGTCTCATCTGCCGCAACGGCAGGATTTGTCCGCGAAGCCGGAGCGACGTTTTCAGCAGCCGGAGAGGCAACAACCGGCGCGATCGGAGCGGCAGTTTCAGCAACAGGAGCGGCTGGCGCGACAGGAGCGGCGGGTGTTTCGATAGTCACGGCACTACCGCCCTCTGCCGGTGCGGCAGGCGGTGGTGCATAGGTGACCGTCGCCGTATCGGCTTTTGCCGGGGTGGCAGGAGCCACCGCTACAGTGCTGGCAGCCGAGTCGCCGCCAAGCGATGCGATGTAACTGTCATAACTACCTACAGACACGTAGTTTTCACCGGTCGGCACTTCAGGTTTGGCGGTTGGCGCAACGGTTTCAGCACCCCCTGCTGCCGCAGCCCCGAAGGTCGGCTTTATCTCAGGGACGGGCGATGAAGAAGTCGCGACCACCGATGGCTTCGGCGCCACCGCGGCGATTGGCGTTGTCTGAACCGGCGGCAACGGCGTGGCTGTAGGAGCGGAAAACACAGGGGCCATACTTGCCGACATCACCTCGGGTTTCATGCGCGGCTCGGTGATCGCGGTGGTTTGGATTGGCGGCAACTGAGCTTGAACTTCGCCCACCTGAACCGTCTGGGGCGCAGTGCTCATTTCAGGCGCGACGGCAGGTGCGCTTCCGAGCGCGAACTGCGGCACACTATCAACCGGTGCAGACGGTGGCTGCGATGCACCTATTTCCGGAGAGGCACTGACGGCCCCGCCGTCCTCTTCACCGATTGCGAGCGTCGAAACGTCAAACGCGCCGCCTCCGGCAAATTCAATTACCGGCGGCTCCATGAACTCGACGCCGTCAACAACGGGGCGCGCGAAGAAGTCCCCGCCGCCGCCGCCATCCTCTTCGCCGATAGACAGAGTTGTAACGCCCGGTCCGTCACTGTGAACAATAAAGCACGAACTGCCCTCGCAGGCGGGAGATTGAACTCCCGACATGCTGCCTGCCGACTGAGGTGCGGCGGGCTGAGCGGCCTCGAATTTTGCAGCAACATCAGATGCGGAAGCCGCATTTGCCGCGCCAGCCCCTTGCGACGCAGCAGACGTCACCGGGTCGAGATTAAAGCTAAACGTTACACTAGACACAGCAAACTCCTAACGTGCGCCAAGATATTCGGCACAGTAGGACCGCTACGAGGCGATCAAGTCAAGAAAATGACCCAAAATGAAACGTCATACACCGTATGTTAGTTTTGTTTCTGAACGCGGCATAGCTTTCCTGCAACGATTGAGAAAATCGCAGCGGCAAATGAAAGCAGCGCGCCCATCTTTGCAGCGTCCTGAATCGGCCCGGCATCGAATGCTACCCCGGCAACAAAGAGGGCAACGGTGAAACCGATCGCCGAGATGCAACCGACGACAAACAGATCGACCGGCCTCATACCCTCCGGCAAGCCAAGCCCGAGCACGGTGTAAGCAAACTGTCCGAATGCCCAGATGCCAAGCGGTTTGCCGATAAACAGCCCCGCCAGTACCAGCCACGTTGCGCCGCCGATGGCCGAAAATTCGACACCCGCATTTGCAAATCCGAACAGAAAAAGAATGATTTCGACCGGAACCTTGAGCGTATGTTCGAAGGCGTTCAGCGTGTCGTCGAGGTATTTCTCTGCCGCCGCAAAAATCCCGAATGCGACTTCGGCATGCGGCATTGCGGGGATAATCGGCAGTAATCCGAGCGCGGGATGTACGCCCGCCTCCTGAAACCCGTACCAGCTGAAACAGCCTGCCAGCATGAACGGCCAGAACGAAAACTTCTCGCGCATCCATGTACTTACAGGCCGGTCCTGCTTGCCGCGATCCATGCGGCGCGGCAACCAGTTGAACAGAACATAGGACGCAAAGGCGCAGCCAATCGAGAAAAGCAGCCATATCGGCTGCAACTCGCCCTTTGAGTAGAACACGGCGATGATCGCCAAACCGATTGCATCATCGGCAATCGCCAACAGCAGCAGGAACGTCACCGCAGGATGGCGCGCGCCGAAAACGATGCGGCCAATGAGATACGAAAACGCGATGTCAGTCGCGGTCGGAATCGCCCAGCCCTGCGAAAGATCGGACATCCGGCCAATGAGCATCGCACCGAGCAGGTAGACCGCGACCGGAACGATAACGCCACCGGCTGTTGCAAACAGCGGTGTTGCAGCCTTTCTGCCGCGCAGAGAACCATTCTTGAGTGCGACGGCCTCCCACACTTCTTTGCCGGCAAAAGCAAAGAACAGAGCCATCAGCACGTCGTTGACGAGATAGTGCAGAGACAGGACACGTTCCGGCCCGGGGGCGACCAACTCTGCCGCGCCCTTACCGTAGGTTTTTGCCCAGTACTCGTAGGGCGCACCGACAATATCGTTCGCCCAAATCGGGTGTTCGATCAGATGGTGGTAACTGTGAGGATCGGTATTCGCCCAGACCAAGGCGATGATTGCACCGATTATCAAGAGCAGCGAATAATCCTGCAAAAACCGCCAAACGCGCATACTTATTCCCCGAACAACTCGTTCCGTGAGATTTAGGCATAGAACGCGAGACCGTTTCAAACAACAGTCACTAGGATATTCGTTGAATAAAGAGGGATTCGCTCGGCTGTGGAAGACGATTTTGGCACTCTGTTTAAATCGATCAGAGCCTGCACCGATTGCGGCGAGCGGTTTGCGCAGACGAAAACCTCGCATCAGCCAAACCCGATTTTTCAAGTTTCAAGCTCTGCGCGGCTGTGCATTGCCGGACAGGCGCCGGGCCTTCGCGCACACACGTCCGGCAAGCCCTTTACCGACCCTTCCGGTGTGAGATTGCGCCAATGGATGGGAATTGACGAGACGGCTTTCTACGACGCGGAGAAGCTCGCAATCGCGCCCATGGCTTTCTGTTTCCCGGGATACAATGCGAAGGGCCACGACCTTCCGCCTCCTCCCCAATGTGCCAAGCGGTGGCGAAACGACTTGTTCAGGGCGTTGCCGCAAATTGAGCTGATCGTAACGGTCGGCAAGCCTGCATTGGCGTGGCATCGCCCTGACATGAAGGCAAAGTTGCTGGGCGAGGCAGTTGCCGGCGGAATTGTTGATGACGGGAAAATTCCTGTCTTGCCTTTGCCGCATCCGTCATGGCGAAATAACGCGTGGCTGAAAGGAAATCCGTGGTTCGAAACCGATATATTGCCTGTACTTCGGGCCGAGGTGGCGCGGCTCGTGCGCTGATCGCGCTTTGCGCTCTGGGCTTGGCGGCTTGCGCAAAACCTGACGGGATGGGCGGGGCCATCGAGGCGGATCTTACGCAGGTTTCCGAAAGTTCCGATGCGCGCCGCGAATACCGGCTTGGCACGGGTGCAACGAGCATCGCTGTAACCGAATGGCGGCCAACGGCAGAACCCGTGGCGGTCATCCTCGCGGTGCATGGCTATGGCGATTATGGCTCCAGCACGTTCTCAACAGCGGCAGAAGAATGGGCCGAACTCGGGATTGTGACTTACGCTTATGATCAGCGGGGTTTCGGCAGAAACCCAAGCAATGGCGATTGGCCGGGGCATGATGCACTCATCACCGATCTGACGACTGTGGCGGCACTGATACGGCGGCAGCACCCAGCCAAACCGCTGACACTTATCGGTCACAGCATGGGCGGCGGCGTCGTCACGGCGGCACTGGGCGAGACAGAAATCGACGTCAACCGAGCCGTTTTGCTCGCGCCTGCCCTCTGGGGCGGAGACAATCTCAGCCCGTTTTTGCGGGCCATGGCGCATACGGCACACACCCT
>CALGNW010000040.1 GCA_937958345.1 uncultured Neomegalonema sp.
TGCGTGCTGATGGAATTGCACCCTGCGGAACATGCGGCGCTTGCCGATGCGATTGATGCCGAGGTGCATCGCCGTGATGGGTTCGAGGGCGTGCTGGCCCTATCGCCGCCAAAGCCGCGCCGGGGGTTGGTGCTGATTGACCCAAGCTATGAGGTCAAGACCGAGTATGCGGGCGTGGTTGATTTCGTCAAAGCGCTGTTGGTGAAATGGCCCGAGGCGGTGGTGATGGTCTGGTATCCTATCCTGCCGGACGGACGCCATCAGACGATGGTCGATGCGTTGGGCGGCGTGGTTGATGAAACGCGCTTTCCTCAACATAAGGGGCGCGGGATGGAGGGATCCGGCGTGGTTATTCTTAATCCGCCCTACGGGTTCGAAAAAGCGATGGGCGTGGAATGACATTGCGATTTCCGGAAATTCTGCTGCTGCTGGGCAGCGCAATTCTGATTTTCGGGTATTTCATCGCGCCGGGTTTTGCATTGCCGCGGCTGATTGGTTTTATCGTTCTCGCACTGGGCTTTTATATGCGAAGGCGTCGCTAGGGCGCATGGCGGCGGCCAATTCTATTTACAGAACCCCCAGCGACTGAAATCGAAGTGAAAATGATCGGCATGGGCGGCATTGTAATCGGGTGAGAGAACACCGCCGAAATGCTGACACGCGCCATCGCGAATTTGGCGCAGAAACTTGCGCTCGTCGGATTTTCCGTTCCAGCCGCGCAGTAAGGTGATGTGTCTGCCATTTGCGAGACGAAAACCGGCAATGTCTATGGCTTCCGCACGGGCGTGCTTGCTCCAGCGTCGAGACCCCGCAATCTTGCGGCACGAATAGCTGCCAAAATGTTCGATCCTGCGTAGGTCTGCTCCGAGGATTTCGCGGGCGGCGGGGCGTACGCTGTTCTGCTCCCAAAGGTATAAATCCATCGCGAGGGCGCAGCGGGTTTTGAGGGGATCAAGCCGCGCCGCGCCGAGGCCGGCGAGGATGACACCGCCTTTTATACTGCATTTTTCTGAAGGTGTGTAATCGGGCAGGGCGCTGGCATGTGCGACCTGCGATAGTGCCGCGCGGCATTGCACTGGATCGTTGCGGGCGCGGTTGATCTTCCAATTCTGGATGCGGGTTTCGCGTAGTGAGAGATCGAGGGGCGTCCACGGATTCCATTCGGGCGCGACGGGGATGCGCCCAATCCTGATGTCATGCGCAATCCCGAACGCCATAAAACACGCGAACAGCAAGACGTTTATGAAGAAACGAAACAACCCTCGACCCATTGGCCAAGGCTGATGCGCGAGTGAGGCGGCGATTGGGCGCGGAACGGGCTATCTCGCGACCAGATGCGGGCCTTGGCTGCTGGTATTGCCGACCTCGAGCGCAGCGGGCCATTCTTCCATGTCTTCTGCCGGATAGGGCCTGAAGAGGCGCGCGGTTTTTTTTGAAGGCGGGTCCAGCCATGTCCAGTAATCATGCGGACGCAGGATCACCGGCATCCGCGTCGAATGCGCGCCGACAATGTCATTGGCCTCGGTCGTTAGGATGGCGAAGGTATCAATCTCTCCGCCGTCATGGCCCCATGTCTCCCAAATGCCGGCAAAGCAAAACCACGGTTGTTCAGTCACCCCGATGGCAAATGGAATGCGCTTTCCCTTCGCGCCCGACCATTGAAAGAACCCGCTGGCAGGCACAAGACACCGGCGATACCGGTAGGCCCCGCGAAAGGTCGGGGCCTCGTCGATGGTTTCGGATTGGGCGGTAAAGCTGGTCCACTTTTTCTCCGATAGCGGTTTGTTCCACCACATCGGAACGAGGTTCCACAGCATCAGCGCGACTTCCAGCCCCGGCTGATGAAACAATCGTGGCCGGATCACCGGAACCCATGACATCGGCGGGATGTTATAGCGCGGCTCGGGCGGTTCGATCCCCTCGGGCGGGATCACGTCCAGATGGGTGTTGTAGTCATCCCACGAGATCGGGCCGCGAAAAAAGCGGCCCGTCACCGGCCCGTCCTCGCAAAGAACGCAATAGCCCTCTCCCCCCGGGGAGAACGGATACACGTTGCGCGGGGCATTACGCCGCGAATCGCTTCCGACCCTTTGGCGAATCGTTCACATCAAAAAGATCCGCCAACTGATCGGTTATCGCCCCGCCAAGCTGATCTGCGTCGGTGATCGTCACGGCGCGGCGGTAATAGCGGGTGACGTCGTGGCCGATGCCGATGGCGACCAGTTCGACGCGCCGTTGTGTCTCGACCATCTTAATCACATCGCGCAGATGCTTTTCCAGATAGTGCGACGCATTCGCCGACAATGTGGAATCGTCCACCGGCGCGCCATCCGAAATCACCATCAGGATCTTGCGTTGTTCGGGACGGGCGACCAGTCGTTTATGCGCCCATTCCAGTGCCTCGCCGTCGATGTTTTCTTTCAACAGCCCTTCGCGCAGCATCAGCCCGAGGTTCCGGCGCGCCCGCCGCCAGGGCGCGTCCGCACCCTTATAGATAATGTGGCGCAGATCATTCAGGCGGCCCGGCGATTTCGGACGGCCCTGCTCGATCCATTCCTGACGGGCTGTGCCGCCCTTCCACGCCTTGGTGGTAAAGCCGAGAATTTCGGTTTTCACGCGACAGCGTTCCAGCGTCCGCGCCAGCACATCCGCCGACACCGCCGCGATGGTGATGGGCCGTCCACGCATTGAACCGGAGTTATCGAGCAGGATCGTGACGCAGGTGTCACGGAACTCGGTGTCCTGCTCGACCTTAAAGCTCAGCGGGGTTGTCGGGTTGGCAATGACCCGCGCGAGGCGTCCTGCATCCAAAATCCCCTCTTCCTGATCAAAGTCCCAGGACCGGTTTTGTTGGGCCAGCAGCTTGCGTTGCAGCCGGTTTGCAAGCCGCCCGACGGCGCTTTTGAGCGGGGCAACCTGTGCGTCGAGGAAGTTGCGCAGGCGCGTCAGCTCCTCGGTATCGCACAGGTCTTCCGCTCTGATTTCCTCATCGTGTTCTTTGTTGAACACTTTGTAATCGGGGCTGGCCTCGCTGTCGGGAATGCCGGGCGGGACATAGGGCGGCGGATCGCCCTCCGCCTGCTGTCGGTCGTCGCTGTCGGCGGAATCGTCCGAATCATCGTCAACCATGACGGCACTTGCATCCGCACTGGATTCGTCTCCGCTGGCGTCGTCGTCCGAGGATTCAGGAGGTGAGTCGTCCTGTTCGCCATCCTGTTGCTGATCCTCGCCGCCCTGCTCGTCTTCGTTCTCGCCCTCGTCGTCCTCGGGCGGGCTGTCATCAAAGTCGGTTTCGTCCGGCGGCGCGCCGAGCTCTTCGCCATAGCCCATCGCGTCGATCAGATCCCACGCCTGCTTGGCGAATTCATCCTGATTGTCCAGATTGGCAATCAGAGATGCGATGGACTGGGCACTGTTTTCGTCGAACTTATCGGCGAACAGCTTCACCACATTCGCGGCTGATTTCGGCAAGGGCCGTCCGGTCGCGGCGGAGCGCAGCGCAAGGGCGCAGGCGTCGGCAAGCGGTGCATCCTCGGCGCTATCCAGGCCGGACCAGTTTGCTTTATCGGCACGTTCCGAGAGATTGGCATCGAGGTTGGTCGCGACGCCCGGCATGGCGCGCGCGCCGAGGGCTTCGCAGCGGGCCGTTTCGAGCGCACCGTAAATCTCGCGGGCCATGTCGCCCTGCGGCATGCGGTGGGCATGGGCCATTTCATCGTGATACCGCAGGCGCAGCGACATTGCGTCGGCCTTGCCGCGGGCCAGCTTGACCTCCTCGGGTTTGAGTCGGCGCGAGACGGGCGGCAGGCGCATCCGCTGTCCGCTCATGCCGGACGGATCGGGGGTATACGTGACCTCCATATCCGGCAACCCGGCGAGGGTACGGGCGGATTCGGCGAGGGCCTGTTTGAACGGATCGGCTGGATTATCACTCATGCCCTTGAAATAGGGCTTGAGCGCAGGGATTCACAAGAAAAAAGGCGCTCCGGTTTAGGGAGAGCCTCTTAACGTGACTGCCGTTTGTGTTTTGCGCGTTCTGCGCATTCTGTGCGGGCTTTCGATGGTGCACTGAGCACCATCTTTCGCAGACAGATTGTTCCGGCTTCTGCCGGACGCGTTTCGCAGCGTGAAAGCTTTAGCTTTCGGTGAGGCGGCGCACGTTCTGAGCCATCAGTTCCATCGCGGCGCTGATTTCTTTGAGAACTTCGCGGCGGTGATCTTCCTGACGGCGCTCGGTTGCGCGCAGATCTTCAGCAACCTTGCGGAATTCGCCGCGTACATACTGTTCGAAATCGGAAAAACGGTCACCGAGATGATCGATCCGATCGGACATTTCTTCGCGGGTATTGCCAAGCAATAGCGCCTGAAGCTGATCCATACGGGTGTCAGCGGCGTTGTCCGCGGTTGGTTTTTGAGGGGCCTTGGTCACGCCGGTTGGCAGAGGCGGGCTTTTCGGTTGGTTCAACATCGTCTGTCACTCCGCGAGTCAGTATCTTGGTTAATGCGCTGACCCGGACACTGGACGAATTGGCTTACAGTTAGCTTAACGATGAAAAAAAACGCTCCCGCCGAAGCGAAAGCGTTGAATCTCTTGGGTTTCAATTTTGATGAACCGACCGCAATGATCTTTGCCGCTGCGGAATCACCGCTATGACGGGCGGATTCTAACCCAGTGAAATCGTTGCCGCGCTCTCGGGCAGTTCCTCGTCAAAGCACCGCTGGTAGAATTCGGCGACCGTCGGGCGCTCCATCTCGTCGCATTTGTTCAGAAAACTCATGCGGAAGGCGAAGGCGACATCCTTAAAAATGTCCGCGTTTTGAGCCCATGAAATGACCGTGCGCGGTGACATCAGTGTCGAAAGCTCGCCATTCACAAAAGCCTGCCGCGTCAGATTGGCGACTGTTACCATGTGCTTCAGCGTTTCGGGGTCGGTGTCAGGACATTTGGACTGAACGATTCTCACTTCCTGCGCATGGGGAAGATAGTTCAGCGTCACGACCAGCGACCAGCGATCCATCTGGCCCTGGTTGATCTGCTGTGTACCGTGATAGAGGCCTGTCGTATCGCCAAGGCCCACGGTGTTTGCCGTTGCGAACAAACGGAAATTAGGGTTGGGCCGAATGACTTTGTTCTGATCGAGGAGGGTTAGCTTGCCCTCGACCTCTAGCACGCGCTGGATCACGAACATCACATCGGGCCGGCCCGCGTCGTATTCGTCAAAAACCAATGCAACGGGGTTTTGCAGTGCCCAAGGCAGTACACCCTCGTTAAAGCGCGTCACCTGCTGTCCGTTCTCCAGGACAATGGCGTCCTTGCCGATCAAGTCGATCCGGCTGATATGGCTGTCGAGATTGACGCGCACGCACGGCCAGTTCAGGCGCGATGCAACCTGTTCGATATGCGTCGACTTACCCGTGCCGTGATACCCTTGGATCATCACGCGGCGGTTATGTGAAAACCCTGCGAGAATCGCCATCGTGGTTTCGGGATCGAAGACATAGCTGCTGTCCAGATCAGGAGCGTGGCTGTTCGGCTTGGAAAACGCCTGGACCGTCATGTCCGAGTCGATGCCGAAAGTCTCGCGAACCGAAACCTGAGTGTCTGGTGCGACTGGCATCGCGTCGAAATCCGTTCCGTCGGGCATGGGAGTCCTCAAATTCTCGAAATCCGCGCAGTCATGGCGCAGCTTAAGCGGCCCCGCAAGAGGCGGGTTTCAAAAAGTATAGGGCCAGCAGGCCAAGCGGCGAGTTTTTGCGCGTGCGTGTCTAGCGTTTGAACGAGGCGCTGCGCTTCAGGTGGTTCCATGCCGCGACGGCCTTTTGCAGACGGTCCTCTTCGCTGCGATCCCCGCCGTTCATGTCAGGGTGCAGCTCTTTGACCAGCGTCTTGTAGCGTTCGCGGATTTCTTCTGCGGTTGCCATGACGTCCAGATCCAGAGCCTCCAGCGCCTTTACGTCCGCCTTCGGCAACAAACGGCGACGGGCCTTGCGGGCGTCGTTTGCGAGGGATTCGCCGGGATTGATCGTCGCGTTCTCGCCGAGAACTTCATGGGGATCAGTATAGCCGAAGCGTTCCCATGCCTTGCCCTCGGCATGAGGCTGGCTGCTGGCGCCCTTTGGCCGCCCTGCACCCTTCATTTCCCATGTCGGACGATCCCAGCGGCGGTCTTTCTCGCGCGCCTTTTCGATCTGCTCGGGGCTCATTCCTGCATAGAAGTCCCAGCTTTTGTTGTAGTCGCGGATGTGGGTTGCACAAAACCAGCGATACTCGTTGAGTATGTCCGGTGATTTCGGTGCGCGATGGTCACCCTTCTCGCCGCATTCCGGCCATTCGCACTGGCGCTGGGAATGCTCGAAGTTGCCGGTAAAGCCGCGCTTGCGCGCACGCTTCTTCTTGTCGGCACCGACGCTGATATCACCTAGGATCGACTTCCAGTCGTCGGACACACCACTCTCCAAACCGTGACGAACGAACTTTCCGCCGTTCTTATCGTACTGACGCTGCCGTTTCGCGACTCGTGCGACTGTCGGGTCATCATTTCAAGATTTCCATAATGACGATTTCCGTGCGAAAGGCCAAGGCGTCACGGACGCACAGGAGATAAAAATGCCGGGAATTGCAGAATCAATGCGAAACAAGCTGGATACTGCCCTCTCTCCGACCCGACTGGAGATTGTTGACGACAGCGAAAGCCACCGCGGGCACGGCGGATTTCGCGAAGGCGGAGAAAGCCACTTCAATATGGAAATTGTCGCCGAGGCGTTTGCCGGTGTATCCCGTGTCGCGCGTCAGCGGATGGTTTTCGACGTTTTGGCCGAAGAGCTTGCAGGACCGGTTCATGCGTTGTCGCTGAGATGCCTCGCCCCGGATGAACAGGCCTGAGGCTGAATTTCATCCACTTGCGAAAGCCAGATAAAACGCGCAGACTCTATCTCGTATTCAGTAAGAGACGGACCGTCCCATGAAAACCGCCATGTTCCGCCTGTTCCAGATCGGCTTCGCAATCGCCCTTTTGGCTGTTGCGTTCTGGCCGGGCTGGGGGCTTGCCTATGCGGCTTTCCGCAATGCCGCGACATCACCGATTATGGTTGTGATCGGCGGGGCGATCTGGATTTTGCTGATGGCACTTAATCTTCCGCTGACACGGCGACAGTTTCAGATGACGGGGGCCATCTGTTTCATCGCCATGATCGGTGCTTTGCTGTTTTATCTCAGCTCGAACGGCCTGTTCGACGCGACGAACCAGAACCAGCTGATCATTACCGCGATCTTTAGTGTGGGGTTTCTGATCGGGTGGTTCACGATCTCGTCGTACATCTGGCGGGGGTATCGCGGCGTATACGGTGTTGATGATGCCGACTCGGGATCCGACGGCGAATAGTTGAAAGACTGGATATTTTCAGAAAGCCCACTCTATGAGCGATACCCCCAGCACGCGGCACACGCGCCGTGTATTCTCCGGTGTTCAGCCAACCGGAAACCTGACCCTCGGCAATTATCTGGGAGCCGTGCGAAACTTCGTTGCGCTGCAGGACGACGACAGTTTTGAGCGTCTGTATTGCGTTGTCGACATGCACGCGATTACCCAGCCGTTCAAACCCGCCGAACTGCAAGGGGCGATCCGCGAAGTGGCCGCTGCCTTCATCGCGTCGGGTCTTGATCCCGCCAAGTCCATATTGTTCAATCAGTCCCGTGTCGGCGCGCATGCAGAGCTTGCGTGGGTATTTAACTGCGTGGCGCGCCTTGGCTGGCTGAATCGTATGACTCAGTTCAAGGAAAAGGCCGGTAAGAATAAAGAGAACGCCTCGGTCGGCCTTTACGCCTATCCGAACCTGATGGCCGCCGACATCCTGGTCTATCGCGCAACCCATGTACCGGTGGGTGATGATCAGAAACAACATCTGGAACTGACACGCGACATCGCGCAAAAGTTCAACAATGATTTTGAAGCGCCGGACTTTTTCCCGCTGTGCGAGCCGTTGATCCCTGCCGAAAGCGCACGCATTATGTCTCTGCGCGACGGCACAGCCAAGATGTCAAAGTCCGACCCGTCCGACAACTCGCGCATTAACCTGTCTGACACCGCAGACATCATTGCGCAGAAAATCCGTAAGGCAAAGACCGACCCCGAACCCTTGCCGTCCGAAACCGATGGCTTGTCCGAGCGCCCCGAGGCCCGCAACCTCGTCGGCATCTTCGCGGCCCTTTCGGGGACGACACAAGAGGCTGTGCTGGGCGAATACGGCGGACGGGGATTCGGTGATTTCAAGCCCGCATTGGCGGACCTGACAGTAGAGAAAATTGCCCCTATCGGTGACGAAATGCGCCGGTTGACGGCTGATCCTGACCACATCGACGCAATTCTGGCTGACGGCGCAGGGCGCGCGGCGGCGTTGGCCCGTCCGATTATGACTGAAGTCTATGAGACACTCGGTCTGCTCGGCGGCGGAAGTGCGGTTTAGCGCCTCTTGCTAAGCCAGACCGAACCCCTTACTTTAGAACCATTCCAAACAAAGGCTGCACCACAAAGGATCGCGCCATGTTCATTCAGACCGAAGCAACGCCGAATCCGTCGACGCTAAAGTTCCTGCCGGGCCGCACTGTATTGCCGAACGGAACCGCCGATTTTCCTGATGCGAGCAAGGCGGACAGCTCGCCCCTCGCAAAGCGTATATTTGCTGTCGAGGGTGTCGACGGGCTGTTTTTCGGACCCGATTTTATCTCGGTTGCAAAGGGCGATGCCGATTGGGCGCATATCAAGCCCGCAATCCTCGGCGCGATTATGGAGCATTTTACCTCCGGTGATCCGGTGATGAGTACCGATGCGGCGGCCGATGGCGGCCATTCGGACCATGACGGCCCCGACGGCGAAATTGTCGGCCAGATCAAAGAACTGCTCGACACCCGAGTGCGTCCCGCCGTTGCGCAGGATGGCGGCGATATTACGTTCCATCGCTTTGAGGACGGGGTCGTGTATCTGTCAATGCGCGGCGCCTGTGCCGGTTGCCCGAGTTCGACCATGACATTGAAAATGGGCATCGAAAATCTGCTGCGTCACTACATTCCTGACGTAACAGAAGTACGTCCTGTCGCCGACGCCTGAGTGAAGACCCTCGGCATCGACGTTTGCAGCGGCTTCTGCTCGGTCGCGATTGTCGGCGGCGATATCCTTCTCGCGATGAAGCACGAGCCGATGACGCGGGGCCATGCCGAGCGTCTTGCGCCGATGGTCGTCGAGGTGTTGGCCGACGCGAGCATTTCTGCTGTTGATCTGGATGGCATAGCGGTCACCACCGGACCGGGCAGCTTTACGGGTGCGCGGTTGGGCGTTTCCTTTGCGCGGGGGCTGGCGATGGCCGTAGATGTCCCGGCGGTTGGTGTTTCGATTTTCGAGGCTTTGGCCCCTGAGGGAGGCGGCCTCATTGTACTGGATGGCAAGCAAGGGACATTTCTGGTTCAGCGGTGCAGCGAAAACCGGATACTTACGGGCGAGCCGGTGGAATGCGACGTCGCCGCCGCGATAAATGCCGTGCCCGCCAACGCCGCAATTCAGGTGACAGGGCCTGCTGGCCAAGAATTTCTGACCAAAGTACCGCATGAATTCAGACAACGCGCGGTCTTTATCGCCTTTGATCCTGTCACCTCCGATCACATTGCCCGGATCGGGGCCGAAAAAATCAAACGGGGGCAGACAGCCCTGCCCGCTCCTTTATATCTGCGCCCGCCCGACGCGAAACCGCAGGCTGTCGTTGCGCTGACCTGATGAACGTGACCGTTCGCCCCGGCCCGAAGTCTTTGCATCAGGCTGATTTCTGCGCTGAAATCCACGCTGCCGCCTTTGCCGGTGCAGGAATCCGTGCATGGAGTGCGGGCGAATTTTCGGAATTGTTGGATCGGCCCTTTTCTTTGCTGATTTCCGCGCCGGGCGGAATTCTTCTGGCGGGGATTATCGATGAGGACGCCGAGATCCTTACTTTTGCCGTCCACCCCTCAAAACAAAAGCAGGGTTTGGGAGCGGCGTTGCTAAAAGTATTAATGGATCATTGTAGATGTCGTAAGGTAACCAAATGTATTCTAGAGGTTGCAAATAACAATTATGCTGCCGTTAAGATGTATGAACGGTTCAGCTTTAAACAAATCGGGGTTCGGAAAAATTATTTTCAAACCGGCAGAGGGTTTGTTTCTGCACTGGTGATGGAGAAGTCATTTCTCAACGACAGCGACTTGGCCTGATCTTGAAATAGGCCGCATACTTGAAGAAAAATTTAGCCAATTGATACTTTCCTATTGCAGTTATTCTGAAAAAGCCTATTTCAACGGTAATTGTTTTCAATGGCCTGTTTTAATCACTGGTGATTTGCAATTATACGTTGAAAGCATACCCCAGTATTTACCACTCCCCTACTAAAGGTTTCAAAATGAGCGACGTCGTAATCGACAAAACCGAAATTCTTGACCTCACATCGCAAATCGTTGCTGCGCATGTGTCAAATAACGTAGTGCCAACCGGCGATTTACCCGGTGTGATTCAATCCGTCTTCGAGATGATGTCCGAGCTTGCGAACGGACCTGTCGTAGAGCCGGTCGAAGAACTTAAACCTTTTGTGCCCATCAAGAAATCGATCACACCGGACTATCTAATCTGTCTTGAAGACGGCAAAAAGCTGAAGATGCTCAAGCGTCACCTCAAGACATCGTATGACATGACGCCCGAAGATTACCGCGAGCGTTGGGGCCTGGCGGCTGATTACCCGATGGTCGCGCCGAACTATGCGGCAAAACGTCAGGAACTTGCGAAGAAGATCGGCCTCGGCCGGAACCGCAAGAAGACTTAAGTTGATCTTTCCCCATCGGAAAAGGTACTGACGGGACGCGCCTAAATCGGGCGCGTCTCTTTCATTTTGGACAGGCCATGACCGCGCAGACGGATACGCAATCGAAAGCCGAGACTCCGACAAAAAAGCTGTATGTGAAAACATACGGCTGTCAGATGAATGTCTACGATTCCGAGCGCATGACCGAAACGCTGGTCGGTCAGGGCTATGAGGCGGTCGATAAACCCGACGATGCCGACCTGGTGTTGCTGAATACATGCCACATCCGTGAAAAGGCGGCTGAAAAGGTCTATTCGGATTTGGGGCGTCTGCGAAAGCTCGAACGTCAGCGCGGTGTGCCGATGCAGGTTGGTGTTGCGGGCTGTGTGGCGCAGGCTGAAGGCGAAGAAATTGTGCGCCGGATGCCTCAGGTCGATCTGGTCGTCGGCCCGCAAGCCTACCACCGTTTGCCCGAAATGCTGCAGGCGTTGAGAGCGGGAAAGGGCGCGCAGGTTGTCACCGATTTTCCCGTCAATGATAAATTCGCCGACCTTCCGCAGACGCGCAAATCTTCGGGTCCGACGGCGTTTTTGAGCGTGCAGGAGGGGTGCGATAAATTCTGTGCCTTTTGCGTTGTTCCTTATACGCGCGGCGGCGAATATTCCCGACCTGCAACCGACCTGCTGACCGAGGCAAAGCGTCTGGTTGATTCAGGAGCGCGCGAAATTACTCTGCTTGGCCAGAATGTGAACGCCTATCACGGTGCGGGACCGGATGGTGATTGGAGCCTTGCGCGGTTGGTTCGCGAGATGGCGAAGATCGACGATCTCGCCCGTATCCGGTATACGACCAGCCACCCCAACGACATGACAGACGATCTGATTGCGGCACATGGGGAAATCGACCGCCTGATGCCTTTCCTGCATCTGCCGGTGCAGTCCGGCTCGGACAAGGTCCTCAAGGCGATGAACCGCAAACATGATGCGGACAGTTACCGCCGTCTGATCGAGCGAATTCGCGCGGCGCGCCCTGATATTGCGATGTCAGGCGATTTTATCGTCGGTTTCCCCGGCGAGACAGATGAAGACTTTGAAGATACCGTGCGGCTCATCGAAGACATCCGGTATTCACAGGCGTTTTCATTCAAATACAGTCCCCGCCCCGGCACGCCCGCGGCGGGTGCGGAACAGGTACCGGAAGAGATAAAGGCCGAACGTCTGTTGCGCGTTCAGGATGCACTGGCGAAAAGCGAGGCGGCCTTTCAGCAGACCTGTATCGGCCAGACCATGCCGGTATTGCTGGACCGGCCTGGCAAGCTCGACGGACAGATGATGGGCCGTAGCCCCTATCTGCAGAACGTACACCTGATGGTCGCAGCGGAACGGCGCGGCGAAATCGTTCCGGTGAAAATCACCGAGGCGCATCGGAGCAGTCTGGGTGGAACCCTCGCGGCTTGAGCCGCGTTGCTCGGTTGGCTCAGCGCAGCACGAATTGAGAGAGCATTTGACGCATAAACCAGTCGAAATCGAAATAGAAGACAACGCGATTGTTGCCGAGTTGCTTGGCCCGTACAGCCGTAATATCGCGGATATTGAGCAAGCCTTTCAGGTGCAGATTTATCAGCGCGGAAATATCCTGTCGCTGGCCGGTGACACCGGGGAAACAGCGATGGCCGCAGATGCGATCCGGCGTCTTGAGGCCCGTCTGAAACAGGGCCGTACTGTCGAAACCGGTGATGTTCACGGCGCAATCCGCCTTGCGCGGGGCAAGCCGGCTCAGCCGTCAGCGCCCGCCAGCGATACCGTTCCGGCGCGCACCAAGGCGGAAATCCAGACACGCAAGCGGGTGATCGAACCGCGCTCGCCGACCCAGCGCGACTATATTCTGGCCTTGCAGAACAATAACCTGACTTTCGGTGTCGGTCCCGCGGGAACGGGCAAGACGTATCTGGCTGTTGCCGCCGCCGTTGCGGCGTTTCTGGAGCGCCGCGTCGAGCGCATTGTCCTGTCGCGGCCTGCGGTCGAGGCGGGCGAGCGTCTGGGCTTTTTGCCCGGCGATATGAAAGAGAAAATAGACCCCTATCTGCGGCCTTTGTACGATGCGCTGCACGATATGCTGCCGGGCGAAACGGTCACGAAGATGCTCGAAAACGGTGTTTTCGAAGTCGCGCCGCTGGCCTTTATGCGCGGGCGGACGCTGGCGAATGCTTATGTTGTGCTGGACGAGGCCCAGAACTGCACCTCGATGCAGATGAAGATGTTTCTGACACGTCTCGGTGAAAACGCACAAATGGCGATTACCGGTGATCCTACGCAAGTCGATCTGCCGCGCGGCGAAAAATCCGGCCTGGCTGAAGCCGTCGGTATTCTGAATGAAATCAAAGGCGTCGGCATCGTCGAATTCACCTCGGCAGACGTGGTTCGTCATCCGCTGGTCGCAAAGATCATCGAAGCCTACGCCAAGGGCGCAGGGGCCGATGGAAGGTAACATTTCGTTCGAATTGGCGGTCGAAGACCCGCGTTGGCAGGAAAAAGTTCCGTTCGTCGGGCAGGTTGTGGCCGAGGCGGCGCTTGCCGGACTGGCGCAGGCCGGGTTCGAGCAGCCAGCGGTACTTGATGTGCTGTTGACCGACGATGCGGAAATCCGTGCGCTGAACCGGACCCATCGCGGGCAGGATAAACCGACAAATGTGCTGTCCTTTCCGGTCGGGGAGACGCCCGCGATGCCCGGCGCGCCGCGCCCCTTAGGGGCGGTTGCCGTCGCCTTTGAAACGCTCGAGCGCGAGGCAAATGAAGCGAATCGTCACTTTTCCGACCATTTTAGGCATTTGATTATCCATGCTTCGCTGCATCTGATCGGCTATACTCACGACGCGGATGATGAGGCGGAGCGCATGGAAGCTCTTGAGATCGCCGCATTGGCGGGGCTCGGTGTCGCGAATCCTTATGATGACGCAACGCCCGGGCCGACAACTTTTGGAACGCGAGAACAATGAACGACCCTGAGAGTCCTCCCTCCAACGCTGCGGAAGTGACCGTGGCAGATGCCGAGGACCTGCAACCCTTTTTTGCACGGCTCAAGGCGGCATATGCCGTGTTGTTCGCGCGCGGGGGCGCGCGGCTTGAACCGGTTACGCCCCCCGGCACACCGGAAAATGACGCCCAGCAAAAGGCGCTGCTCGCGAATGTCCGCAAAATGGGCGAACAGCGGGTTTCCGATGCGATGGTTCCGCGCGCCGATGTAATCGGTGTCGAGGCCGAGACACCCTTTGCCGAAGTCATGGATATTTTCCGCACGGGCGGTCACTCGCGCCTGCCGGTGTTCCGCGAAACGCTGGATGACCCATTGGGCTTTATTCATGTCAAGGACCTGTTCATGTCGTTCGGTGCGCAAGCAGCAAATCCGTCGGCAATCGAAGGGTTCAAGGCCGTCGATCACCTGCGAACAACGCTGACCGTGCCGCCCTCGATGCCGTGCGGAACTTTGCTGCAGGCGATGCAGGCCCAGCGTATGCACATGGCGCTGGTCATTGATGAATATGGCGGTGTGGACGGCCTCATCACGATTGAAGATCTGCTCGAGCTGATCGTTGGCGAGATTGAAGACGAGCATGACACGGCCAACGGCGCGACATGGCAACGTGAGGAAGACGGAACATACCGCGCTGCTGCCCGCACGTACCTCGACGATTTCGAGGCCGAAACCGGCATTGAATTGCTTGAAGACAAGGACGAGGATGTCGATACGCTCGGCGGGCTGGTCTTTATGCTGTGCAACCGCATTCCTGCGCGCGGCGAGGTGATACGCCACCCCGACGGCCATGAGTTTGAAATCGTGGATGCCGACCCCAGACGGATTAAGCGGTTGCGTGTTACCCTGACGATGCCCGACACCGAACCGGAAGGCGCGGCGCACGCTCAGGCGGCGCAATAGTGGCGTCGTCCCGCTGGGGCGCACGCTGGCTCGCGCTGGTCGCGGGCCTGATCGCTGCACTGTCGCAACCGCCGATTTCCTGGCCTTGGATGCTGATAATTGCTCTGCCGCTGATGTTCCGGCTTTGGGATCTGGCGGCTGGAAATGCGCGGGCCTTTTGGGTCGGCTGGTTTACCGGTCTCGGCTATTTCGGCGCAACTCTGCACTGGATTGTTGAACCCTTCCTCGTTCAACCTGAAATTTTCGGTTGGATGATCCCCTTTGCACTGGTCGGCATGGCGGGGGGCATGGCCCTCTTTTGGGGTGCAGGGTTTTGGGTTGCCAAGCGGATCGGTTCCGCCGGCTGGGGCGCACCCTTTGCGCTCACCTTCGGCCTCGTCGGCATGGAATGGCTGCGGGGCAACATCCTCAGCGGATTTCCGTGGAGCCTGCTCGGTTATGCGTGGGTTGAGAGCTATGCAATCCAGCTTGCATCCTTTGTCGGGATTTATGGCGTCACGCTTTGGACAGTGTTGGTCGGAGCCATGCTCGGCTATCTGCTTACCGTCCGTACCGTGTCGCGGCAGTTAGCAGTCAGTGCAAGCATTTTGCTGCTTTTTTTCGGACCGTACCTCTACTCTGCGGACCGCCAGGTCTTCGTGGAAATCACGGAGAGCAAAGACCTAACGCCAGACGAGTCCGCACCGCAGATCGGCCTCGTCCAGCCCAACGTCGCCCAACGAGACAAATGGCAACCGCATCTGCGCGAACAGCACCTCAATGACCTGCTCACCAAAACGCGCGACCTCAGTGATAGGGGCGCCGATGTCGTGATCTGGCCCGAGGCGGCAACCCCCTATCAGTTCGACACGGCTCCGCAGCTTCGCGCCATGATTGCCGATGCCCTGAAACCGGGCGGCGTGCTGCTGGCGGGGGGTATCCGGTTTGAGGATGGCCGCACGTTTAACAGCCTGATCGCGGTGGACTCGACCGGAACCATCCTCGACACGTATGACAAACAGCATCTGGTTCCCTTTGGCGAGAAAATGCCGCTTGAACCGCTGCTCTCACGCATCGGCCTGCGTGCCATGATTTCACTGCCCGGTGGTTTTTCGAGCGGCAAAGACCGGGAGCGCAGCATGACCATTGGCGACCTGCCGCCGCTGGTCCCGATGATCTGTTACGAGGCGATTTTTCCTGCAGAGATCATGCGCCGCGCGGCAAAAGGTGATTGGCTGGTGCAAGTCACCAACGATGCATGGTTCGGGAATTGGGTCGGGCCGTACCAACACCTCGCTATGGCCCGCGTCCGCGCGATCGAGCGGGGCCTGCCTGTTGCCCGTGCGGCGAATACCGGCGTATCGGCCATGATAGACGGATACGGCAGACAGCTGGCGTCGCTGCCCCTGAACGAGGCTGGTGTCGTGCTGCACGCGCTGCCGCGCCGGACCGCCGCCACGCTATATTCGCGTTACGAGGATATTCCGTTCGGGATCGGGCTGTTCTTATGCCTCGGCCTTGGAATTGTCGGAAGACGGCGCAGGGAGGCGTGCTCGAAGGGCCGTGAAAAATAGATAAGTGTCAGTATTTCAAGCGTTTTGTTTACGGATTCGGAAATACTTGGGCGATAGGTTTTTGTTTGAAGCTGTGTGATGCTGCACGCTGTCGTGTAAAAGTGTTCTTTGTTCAGTTCGGAAACACAACCGTAAGAATTTTACTTTTGCTCTTTTATGGCTTGCGTTTTCATGGCCCAACGTGTTGCGTGTCGGTCGGGTGAGTGGTCGTTTTATTTAGAAACTTTTAAACGCGGAGCTATCGTGACGAAAACCCCAAATCCCATAGACATTCATGTCGGCAGCCGCGTCAGATTGCGCCGCATGATGATCGGAATGTCGCAAGAGCGTCTCGGCGAAAAGCTAAACCTAACTTTCCAGCAGGTTCAGAAATACGAAAAGGGCGCGAACCGGATCGGCGCGAGCAGATTGTTCACGATTGCGAGCATTCTTGACGTCCCTGTTCAGTTCTTTTTCGAGGATATGCCCGGAGCGGCTCTCGAGAACCTGCCCGGTGCATCCGAGGGTATGAAAGAGCCTGATCAGACCGAATACGTCATGGGCTTTGTCAGCAGTGCCGAGGGCCTGCAGTTGAATACAGCCTTCAGCAAGATCGGAAATGTGGAAACACGCCGTAAGTTGGTTGATCTCGTTAAAACTCTGGTCGACTGAACCGACAGACCATCCGGCGGTCGCGTCAGAAGACGCGCCGCGCTGGCGGACAGATTTTAATTCGCGAACCGGAAGTGCATGATGTCTCCGTCAATGACGGTGTAGTCCTTGCCTTCAAGCCGCATTTTGCCGGCATCTTTGGCCGCTTGCTCTCCGCCGACCTCGACATAATCCGCATGCGCGATGGTTTCCGAGCGGATAAAGCCCTTCTCGAAATCCGTGTGAATCGCGCCCGCCGCCTGCGGCGCCTTGAAGCCTGCCGGGATCGTCCATGCGCGCGCCTCTTTCGGGCCGCATGTGAAATAGGTGATGAGATCAAGCATCTGATAACCGGTGCGGATCAAGCGGTCCAAACCGGGTTCATCAAGGCTCATTTCCTCAAGAAATGCCGTGCGGTCTTCGTCTCCGAGTTGCGAGATTTCGGCTTCGATTGCCGCTGAAATCACGACGCTCGAAGCACCCTGCGCCGCCGCCATTTCTGCGACTCTGGCGGAGTATTCGTTGCCAGCTGCGGCTGAATCCTCATCAACATTGCACACGAACAGCACCGGTTTCGATGTGATGAGTTGCAGCATTTTCCACGCACGGCGCTCATCGTCTTCGACCGTCATTTCGCGGGCGGGGCGTCCATCCTCCAACAGGACTTTCACCTTTTCCATCAAGGCGGCTTCCTGCGCGGCATCTTTGTCGCCGCCGCGAATACGCTTGTTGGTATTGACCAGCCGCTTTTCGATGCTGTCGAGATCGGCAAGCATCAGTTCTGTCTCGATAATTTCGGCATCCGCGATGGGATCGACGCGGCCCTCGACATGAGTTACATCGCCGTCTTCGAAACAGCGCAAAACATGCGCAATCGCATCGACTTCCCGAATGTTCGCCAGAAACTGGTTGCCCAGCCCCTCGCCCTTGGATGCACCCTTCACCAATCCGGCAATATCAACGAACGTCATGCGGGCCGGAATGACCTTCGCCGATCCGGCAATGCCCGCGATTGTATCCAGCCGTGTATCGGGAACCGAGACTTCACCGACATTCGGTTCGATTGTGCAAAACGGAAAGTTCGCCGCCTGCGCCGCCGCGGTGCGGGTCAGCGCGTTGAATAGGGTCGATTTGCCGACATTCGGCAGCCCGACGATGCCGGTCTTAAAGCCCATGGAGTCTCTCTCAAACAAGGGTTCGGATACAGGCCGCGCATGACAGGCACGCGGCGGAAAGTCAACGATTGGTAGGGATAGGCGGCCCGCTGACCGGCTTGGCCCTTCGCAGGGCTTAGGGCGTTTGGGGCTAAAACGATTTGAGTCGCCGCTTATCCTTTGTCCCGCATCAAGCGGGCTTTATCGCGCTGCCAATCGCGCTTTTTGGAATCCATCCGCTTATCCGCAACGTTCTTACCCTTTGCGACACCGATTTGCAGCTTGGCAATACCCCGGTCGTTAAAGAACAGGCGCAGCGGCACGATGGTCATGCCCTGACGCTCGCGGGCCTGTTTCAACTTTTCCACCTCGCGTTTTTTCAACAGCAGTTTACGCGGACGGCGCTCGGGGTGGTTCAGGCTCTCATGTGCCTGCGGATAGGGCGGGATAGCCGAATTAATCAGCCAAATCTCGCCTTTTTCCGGCGAGGCATAGCTTTCGGCAATATTGGCCTGACCCGAGCGCAGAGATTTGACCTCGGTTCCGGTCAGAACCAAGCCGGCCTCCAATTTTTCCTCAATGGCATAATTGTGCCGTGCCTTGCGGTTTTCCGCAATCAGCTTGCCATTATCGCCGGGTTTTGCCTTGGTCTTAGGTGCAGCCACTATATCGCCCCGCACGAAAATGCAGGGCCTCCTTGATCTTTTGCGGCGTTAGTTCAGCACGCCAGCATGAACCATCGCATCGCGAATAACCGCCTTTGACTCGTCCGTTACCGGACAAATCGGCATCCGCACATCTTCCGTGCATTTGCCAAGCAGCGAGAGCGCATATTTAGTGGGCGCAGGGCTGGATTCAATGAACACCGCCTTGTGCAGCGGCAACAACCGATCCTGCCATTGCAGCGCCTCGGCATAATCCCCGCGCAAACAAGCCTCTTGCAGCTTCGCACAAGCCGCCGGGGCGACATTGGCGGTAACGGAAACACAGCCAATCCCGCCCATCGCATTATAGCCCACCGCTGTCGGGTCCTCGGCAGAGAATTGGATGAATTCCGGCCCCATCGCCATGCGTTGTTCAGCGACCTTGCCGACATCCCCGCCCGCATCCTTGATTCCGACAATGCGCGGCAGCTTAAACAGCTCCACCATTGTTTCGGTGGTCATATCAACCACCGAGCGACCGGGGATATTATAGATAAAAATGGGCAGATCCGCCGCGTCATGCAGCGCCTTATAATGCTCATAAAGCATCCGCTGGGTCGGCTTGTTGTAATAGGGCGTGACGACCAGTGCCGCATCCGCACCGA
>CALGNW010000041.1 GCA_937958345.1 uncultured Neomegalonema sp.
CGCATGGCGGGGTCCGCGCACAGATCGGCGACCGGATCGGGGCGCGCGGCAGGATCATCAAAAAACCGGATCGCCGGACCCGGCCCGCGCGCCACGCGCCGACCATCCGACAGTTCTGGAATAAACTTGCGGCGGTCGAACAACCAGAAAACCGGCGCACGCACCCCGCCCTTTTTCCGCGTTCCGCCCTGCCCTTCACGGCGCGTTTTCCGAACCGCCGCTGCGAGACGGGGCAACCGCCGCGCCAGATACAGCGTCAGACGGCGGGTGGCCGATTCAGCAGGCAGCAACACACGCAAAATCAACAGACGAACCGGCTTGGGCAAATCGGAAAACGACTTTCCGTCCGCGGCCAATCCTGCGGAAGCGAACAACCCCATCAGCAAACGCAACAGCGCCTCGCGCTGATAGTTGATCACCCGTTCCGCTTCCATACCGTCCTTCTGTCCTCCTCAAATTCGCGTCAGAACATAATATGAACATTTAGAACTTGTCAAGCGAAAGCCGACGTCAGAGGCTTACCCCCAACAAAACCCTCTGCCGTCACCACTCCCGCCCCGGCCTCGCCTTATATCGCGGCAGGCTCCAGTGCCGCAAAATCGCGCCCGCGCGCAGCACAAATCCCGTGATGATCCCGGCACTCACCGACACCCAGACCGGCAGGCCCAGCGCCGCGCCGCCGACATAAACCGCCGCCGCCGACAGCGCGGCGGTCGCGTAGATTTCCTGCTTTAACAACAGCGGCTGCTCGCCCGCCAGAATGTCCCGCGCCAGCCCGCCGAACGTGGCCGACATCATGCCCAGCACAATGGTGGTCAGCGGCCCTGCCCCGCCGACCTCGGCAATCCGCGCGCCGATGACGGCAAAAAACGACAGCCCGACAGCATCGGCCCAGACCAGCGCCGAATACCGCCGCTGGATCGAGGACGCGGCGAAAAATCCGACAAAGGCAATCCCGAGACAGACAATCAGAAACGACTGATCCGCCACCCAGAATACAGGCCGGTCAAGGATCAGATCGCGCAGCGTCCCGCCGCCGATCCCCGTCAGCGTTGCCATCAATCCGAAACCGATCAGGTCCATTTCCTTGCGGCTGGCGACCAGCGCACCGGATGCCGCAAAAACGGCGACACCGATCAGATCAAGAAACTGGACAAAGGTCATTCAGCTGTGATTTGGGCCTTTAGCACAGCCTCTAGTGTTTCGCCCGTGGGCGCAGGCGCGGGTATCAGAGGCGGGCGCACATTGGCCCAGCGCACATCGCCCGACCGCATGACCAGAACCCGTTTCGGCGTGGCGATAAAGTCCCGCGCCGCAATCGCGTCCCGCGCTTCGGCGATTGTCTCGCGCATATAAGCGCATGCCATGTCGTCACCGCTCAGGGACGCCGCGACAAAGGCGCTGATGGCCTCCGCGTTCAGATTGGCCGTCGCGGTGATCGTCCCCTGCGCCCCGCGCGCGGCCAGATCGCCCAGCAACAGCTCGGACCCGGGATAGACCGCAAGCCCGTCGATACGCAGCAAAGCCTTGGCATTATCCGCATCCCCCGAACTGTCCTTCACCCCGACAATCTGATCGGGAAACGACGCCTTCAGCCGCTGCACCAGCGATACCGACAGCCCGACGCCGGAAACATGCGGGATATGATACAGGTAAATCCGCACATCATCGCCTACCAGCCCGATGACCCTTTCGTAATACGCGAACAATCCGTCATCCGAGGCGTTCTTGAAATAATAAGGCGGCACGATCATCACACCGGCACAGCCCATATCCATACAGGCACGCGACAGCCGCGCCGTGGACTGAAAGTCAGTCAGTCCCGTGCCGGGTATCAGCTTTGCGGCATCAATCCCGCCCTGCGTCATATGCCACAGCGCGTTGGTGCGCTCCTCCGCCGACACCGACGGCGCCTCGCCGGTCGTGCCGAACGGCGTCAATCCCGCACACCCCGCGTCCAGCATTGCCTGCCCGTGCGCCACGAACAGGTCGCTCGCGATACTCAGATCGTCTTCAAACGGCGTCAGAACCGGCGCGATCAAACCGCGCATGGCCCCCAGAACTTCTCGTGTCATTACGGAATGCCCCCAATCGGTAACTCCGGCGAGCATAACCAACCCGCACCCGATACGCGAATGCTTTGATGTCCCGATTATTCCGGCAAAATCCTGCAACAGCGCCAAAACCGGGCTTCATCCGCTGCGGCTTGCGCCGCCGGAAAAATATGGTAGCATCACTGCCATAAATACAGGAGGCCACACGATGGACGCCCGCACCGTTTCGCTCACCGACCGTTACGAACTGGATCATGGCCGCGTGTTTATGAACGGCCTCCATGCGCTGACGCGTCTGCCGATTGTGCAGATGAAACGCGACCGCGCGGCGGGGCTGAAAACCGCCGGTTTCATCTCCGGTTATCGCGGCTCTCCGCTCGGCGGCTATGATCAGGTCCTCATGCGCGAGGAAAAACGCCTGCGCGAGAACAACATCGTCTTCCAGCCCGGCGTAAACGAAGACCTCGCCGCCACCGCCGTTTGGGGGACACAGCAGGCGCATATGTCTCCGGGCGCGAAATATGACGGCGTCCTCGGCATCTGGTACGGCAAGGGACCGGGCGTCGCGCGCACAGGCGATGCGTTCCAGCACGCCAACGCCCAAGGCACAGCAAAACACGGCGGCGTTCTGGCGCTTGCGGGCGACGATCACGCCGCCAAATCCTCGACCGTGCCGCACCAGTCCGAGCATTTCTTCTCGGCCTCGGTAATCCCGACGCTCTACCCGTCCAGCATCCATGAATTTATCGAGATGGGGCTGCTCGGCATCGCCATGTCGCGCTATTCCGGCTGCTGGGTCGGCATGAAAGTCATCGCCGACACCATCGAGACCACAGCCACCGTCGATCTGAAGGGCGAGGACCGCGTGTTCACCACCCCCACGGATTTCGAGATGCCCGCCGACGGCCTCAACATCCGCTGGCCCGATGATCGGTGGGAGCAAGACCACCGCCTGCAAGTCCATAAGGGCTACGCCGCCATCGCCTTTGGCCGCGCAAACCAAGTCGACAAAATCGTCATGGATACCCCGAAGGCCCGCTTCGGCATCATCTCGTCCGGCAAAGCCTATGAGGACACCCGCGAGGCTCTGCGCCAGCTTGGCATCGGCGAGGCAGAGGCCTCCGCCATCGGCCTGCGCGTCTATAAGGTCGGAATGCCGTGGCCGCTCGAACCCGAGGGCGTGCGCCACTTTGCCGAAGGGCTGGAAGAAGTCCTCGTCATCGAAGAACGCCGCGAGATCATCGAATTTCAGATCAAACAGCAACTCTTCAACTGGCGCGCCGATGTCCGCCCCCGCATCGTCGGCAAGTTCGACCACGAGGACAAACCGAACCTCCCCCTCGATGTGGAGCTAACCACAGGCAAGGTCGCCCGCGCCATCGCCGACCGCATCATGCACCTCAACCTCGATCCATCCCTGCACGAGCGTTTACGCGAAAGGCTCGCATGGTTCGAGGGCCGCGCAAAAATCCGCCGCGACCACACACCCCCCATCATCCGCAAGCCGTATTTCTGCGCGGGCTGTCCCCACAACACCTCGACCAATGTTCCCGAAGGCTCGCGCGTGGGCGCGGGCATCGGCTGTCACTTCATGGTGACGTGGATGGATCGAAATGATGCGGGCTTTTCCCAAATGGGCGGCGAGGGCGCACAATGGCAGGGCATGGCCCACTTCACCGACGAACAGCACCAATTCATCAACATCGGTGACGGCACATACTTCCATTCAGGGATGCTCGCGATCCGCCAAGGCGTCGCCTCGGGCGTCAACCACACCTACAAAGTTCTCTACAATGACGCGGTCGCCATGACGGGCGGCCAGAAAGTCGACGGCCCGCTCTCGCCGCAGCATGTCGTGCGCCAATTGCACGCCGAGGGCGTCACTCCCATCGTCCTCGTCACGGATGAGCCTGAAACCTACCGCCTCAGCGAGCTGCCCCCCGGAACCACCATCCGCCACCGCGACGAATTGGAAACCGTTCAAAAGGAAATGCGCGAGATCAAAGGCTGCTCCGGCCTTGTCTTCGTGCAAACCTGCGCCGCCGAAAAACGCCGCCGCCGCAAGCGCGGCACGTTCCCCGACCCCGCCAAGCGCGTCTTCATCAATCCCGAAGTGTGCGAGGGCTGCGGCGATTGCTCGGTGCAATCCAACTGCGTCGCGGTAGAGCCGTTCGAAACCGCACTGGGCCGCAAACGCCGCATCAACCAATCCTCCTGCAACAAAGATTTTTCCTGCCTCAAAGGATTTTGCCCCAGCTTCGTCACCGTTGAAGGCGCAGAACCCCGCAAGGCCGCCGCGACCGAAATCGACCCGGACTCGATCCCGCAACCGCTCGCGGCCCGCGCCCTCAACGATGCTTAT
>CALGNW010000042.1 GCA_937958345.1 uncultured Neomegalonema sp.
TGGCCGGTATTCGGCCATGCCCTGATTTACATTACGCTTTGCGGAGGGCTGCTCGCTGTCGGCTTTTTGGCTGTACGGTTGCTGGTCCGCTGGTTTCCGCGGATATCGCTGACCTTCAAGCCGCTGGCCAAGCTGGCCGCAACTGAGAAACCGCCCTTGCCTTACGGCGTCGCGATTGCAGTCGGCGCGGTCTATGTATTCCCGCAAAGTGCGTTGTTTCAGGCCATCCTCGGTTCGTAAGTTCCGAACGGCCTGACGCGGTGCGTTAAAAGCGTGGTGTCTTAGCTGGCGACCACGTTTTCGTCTCCCTCGGCTTCGATGCGGAAAGCTGCCGCCATGAGTGCCTTGGCGTAATCGGTTTGCGGATTTTCAAACACGGCCTCGCCAATCCCCTCTTCGACAACCATGCCGTTTCGCATCACGATAACCCGGTGCGAGAGCGCGCGAACAACCTTCAGGTCGTGGCTGATGAACACGTAAGCGAGATTGTAGCGGACCTGTAAATCGCGCAGAAGATCGACAATCTGCGACTGCACGGACATGTCCAGTGCCGATGTGGGTTCGTCAAGGATGACCAGTTTCGGTTTAAGAGACATCGCCCGGGCAATCGAAATCCTCTGGCGTTGACCGCCGGAAAATTCGTGCGGATAACGATCCATCATGTCGGGTTCAAGCCCGACCTCGGTCAAGGCGTCCGCAATAACCTTGCGCCGGTCGCCGGTTTCGCCTTCGATACCATGGACCTGAAGGCCTTCGGCGATAATCTGCGCAACCGACATGCGTGGCGATAACGAGCCGTAGGGATCCTGAAAAACGACCTGCATGTCCCGGCGCATAGGACGTAGCTTTCGCTGGTTCAAACCCTGAATGTCGCGTCCGAGAAAGGCGATCCTGCCCTCCGAGCTGATAAGGCGGACCAGCGCCAGACCCAGCGTGGTTTTGCCTGATCCCGACTCGCCCACCACGCCGAGGGTTTCGCCCGGCCTCACCTGACAGGATATGTCCTGAACAGCCTTCACATGGCCGACCGTCTTGCGGAAAAAGCCCTCTTTGATCGGGAACCACACCTTGATGTTTTCGCCCTCGATTACCGGGGCACTTTCGGGGTCGGGGATGGGCTGGGGCAGGCCGGTGGGCTCGGCACTCAGCAGCATGCGCGTATACTCGTGCTCCGGCGCGGCAAACAGTTTCCATGTCGGGCCGTGTTCGACGACCTCGCCGTCCTTCATCACGTAAACCCTGTCCGAGATTTTTCGCACGATGGACAGATCGTGGGTGATGAACAACATGCCCATCCCCATCTCGCGTTTAAGGTCGGCCAGTAATTCTAGGATTTGGGCTTGTACAGTGACATCAAGCGCCGTTGTCGGCTCGTCCGCAATCAGAAGTTCCGGTCCGTTGGCCAGTGCCATCGCGATCATCACGCGCTGGCGCTGTCCGCCCGACAGCTGGTGCGGGTATGCGCCGAGGCGGGTTTCCGGGTCGCGAATACCGACCTGATGCATCAGCTTCAGCACCCGCTCTCGTGCTTTTTTGCCGGTTATGCCGCCGTGCAACTTGAGACTTTCGGAGATCTGCCGCTCGATTGTGTGCAGCGGGTTGAGAGCCGTCATCGGCTCCTGGAAGATCATCGAAATTTCGTTGCCCCGAACATGGAGCATTTTCTTCTTCGTTGATCCGACCAGCTCGTCACCGCGATACCGGATGGAACCGCTCATGTCAGCAGATTGCGCCAACAGTTGCAGCACCGACAGGGCGGTTACGGACTTTCCTGAACCGGACTCGCCAACGAGCGCGACCGTCTCGCCCTCGTCTACGTGGATATTGACGCCTTTGACGGCAGGACTGAGTCCGTCCTTGCCCCAGAACCCGACCTTCAAATTGTCGATGGCCAGTATTGGAACGCCTGTGCTGTTTGCCGCTTCGGTCATTTGAATGTCTTCCGCGGATCAAAAGCGTCCCGCACGCCCTCAAAGATAAACACAAGCAGCGAGAGCATCACTGCCAGAACGATAAACGCGGTGAAACCCAACCAAGGCGCCTGAAGATTGTTTTGCCCCTGCAAGGCCAGTTCACCCAAGGACGGCGAGCCTGGCGGCAAGCCGAAGCCCAGAAAATCGAGAGCGGCCAGCGAACTGATCGCGCCTGTCAGAACGAATGGCAGCATCGTCAGTGTTGCGACCATCGCATTGGGCAGCAGGTGCTTGAACATGATCTTACTGTTTGAAACGCCCAATGCCCGCGCGGCCTGAACGTATTCGAAGTTGCGGGCGCGCAGAAATTCAGCGCGGACAACGCCGACCAGAGCAGGCCATGAGAAAAACGCGAGAATACCGAGCAAAACCCAAAAGCTGGGTTCGATGATTGCCGCGATGATGATAATGATAAACAGAACCGGAATGGACGTCCAAATCTCGATAACCCGTTGTAAGATAAGATCGGTCCAGCCGCCGAAGTATCCCTGAACCGCGCCTGCTGCGATGCCGATGATGCTTGTGACCAAGGTCAAAACCAAACCGAACAGCACCGAGACCCTGAAGCCATACAGAAGCCGCGCTGTCACGTCGCGTGCCTGATCGTCAGTGCCGAGCCAGTTTCGCGCGCCGGGCGGCGATGGTGAGGGCTGTGCCTCGTAAACGATGGTGTCGTAGGAATAGGGGATGAGCGGCCAGATGGTCCAGCCGCCTTCCTCGCGGATCAATTCCTCGATGAACGGGTCGGTGTAATCCGCCTCGGTCTCGAAATCGCCGCCGAAGGTTGTCTCGGGATAAAAGTCTTTGATCGGCGTGAAATACTCGCCCTTGTAACTGATCAGCAAGGGCTTGTCGTTTGCGACAAGCGGCGCGAGCAATGACAGAATAAACAGAACGGCGAAAATCCAGAAGGACCAGCGCGCGCGCTTGTTTGCACGGAAGTTTTCGAGCCTGCGCTGCTGTAGCGGATCGAGCTTGAACATCTTAGGCCTCCCGCTTTTCGAAATCGATGCGGGGGTCGATCCACACATACATCAGATCGGAAATAATCCCGACGACCAGTCCGAGAAGCGAAAACATAAATAACGTCCCGAACACGACCGGATAGTCCCGCTCGATGATGGCGTTGTAACCGAGCAGTCCCAATCCATCGAGGCTGAAGATCGTTTCGATCAGCAGAGAGCCTGCAAAAAAGACGCTGATGAAGACGGCAGGAAAGCCCGCAATAATAATCATCATCGCATTGCGGAAGACGTGGCCAAACATCACCTGACGCTCGCTCAGGCCCTTTGCATGGGCCGTTAGAACATACTGTTTGTTGATCTCGTCGAGGAACGAATTCTTCGTCAGCAGGGTCAGGGTCGCAAATGCCCCAATCACCATTGCGGACACGGGTAACACCAGATGCCAGAGGTAATCGCCCCACCATCCAAGGCTGGCAATCCCCTCCCAGAACGTCATACCGCTGTATTCTTCGGAGTGTAGTCCCCGTAGAGGGAACCACTGAAAGTATGATCCACCCGCAAACAGAACACGCAGCATCACGGCAAATAAGAAGGCCGGGATTGCGTAGCCGACGATGATGATTGCCGATGTGATCGTGTCGAATGCCGATCCCTCGCGCACGGCCTTGCGGACCCCCATCGGGATCGAAATGAGATATGCGATCAATGTGGTCCAGAGGCCGAGCGAGATAGAGACAGGCATCTTCTCTAAAATCAGGTCAATCACGCTGACTGAACGGAAATAGCTCTCGCCGAAATTAAAGGTCAGATAATCGCCCATCATGTTGACGAAGCGCTTCCACACCGGAACGGATACTTTGCTGCATTGCGCTGACGCCAAGTCCGGCTCGCCGGTGTATCCCGGTTCGCAGACGATTTTGACCTTGCACTCATCGACACTGGGGGACCGCTTGCCCTCGTATCCGGGTTCGCAGACCAATTCGACAAACCCGAACTGGGCCTCCATTTCAGCGATGAATTCAGGATCAAGGCCCTGTGCACCGCGATACTGAGTGCCGCCGCTGTTGCCTCCGGTATTGGTATCGGCCCCGCCGCCGGTGAAGCGGTCCGTGCTGTTGCTGCCAATCCCGCTCAGCTCGGCAATTTGTTGTTCAACCGGCCCGCCGGGCGCGAATTGGATCACCGCAAAGCTGATTGCCATGATTCCGAAAAGTGTCGGGATAATCAGCAGCAAGCGCCGAAGGATATAAGCGCCCATTTAGATTTCCTTTGTCCGGCCCGCGTGCCGGGACGTGTTATTGGTCAGCGCAGTACCGCCGCAGGCTTCGAAATTGATATCAGAGAGGCTTCGCATCCGAAGACGTACCCGCATTACTTCGCCCACCACGTTTCCAGCACGCCGCGCGCGTAGGCGGGTTTTGTCTCGGGTCTTCCGTAGCGATCCCACCACGCAAGGGTATGCGATCCCTTTGACCATTGAGAAACCCAATACCGCCCCTCGCGCAGAACACGGTCTAGGGCGCGCAGGGCCGTTTCCATATCCTCTCGATTGTCTGCGGCAATCGCCTTCTCAATCAGCGCATCGACAACGGGATCTTTGATCCCCGCCAGATTAAAGCTGCCGTCATTGTCGGCGGCCTCGCTGCTGAAAAAGTTCAGCAGTTCAGGTCCGGGAGTCAGCGAAAGGCTGAAGCGTGCGGTGACAATGTCGAAGTCGAACGACTCCTGCCGTCTTTGATATTGTGGACGGTCGACTTCGCGCATACGCGCATCAATGCCGAGTTTTTTGATATTCTCGATGTAGGGGCCTGTGATCCGCGCGAACGCGCTGGAATCGTCGAGAAATTCGATCTCAAATGGCTTGCCGTCCTTGACGCGCTTGCCCTCGACCAATTCCCAGCCCGCATCGTCGAGCAGCTTCATTGCCTTGCGGATGTTGCGGCGATTGCGGCCTGTCGCATCGGTCTTTGGAGGAACATATGCCTCGCCGAACACGCCATCCGGCACCTTGCCCCGAAACGGCTCGAGCAATGCCACCTCGCCTTCTGTCGGCTTTCCGCTTGCCTCAAAGGGTGCATTTTCGAAGAAGCTGTCAGTGCGGTGATAGAGACCGTAGAACAGCGTTTTATTCGACCATTCGAAATCAAAGGCGAGTGCGATGGCCTCACGCACACGGGGATCGGCAAACTTGTCGCGGCGCGTGTTGAACCAATAACCCTGCGTGCCTGCCGGTCTGTTATCCGGTATTGCGTCTTTTATGACATCGCCTTTTTCCAGAGCCGGGAAATCATACCGCGTGCCCCAGAATTTCGACGAGAACTCTTCGCGGAGATCCAGCTTGCCTGCCGTCAATGCCTCGAACGCGGCCTCCTGATCACGGAAATACTCGAAGGTGATCTTATCGAGATTCCAGCGTCCGGCGTTTACCGGCAGATCCTTACCCCAATAGTCGTCGCGCCGCTCGAACGTGATGGACAGATTGCGGTCAATTCGCCCGACCTTGTAAGGGCCGGAGGACAAGGGAATGTCGAGACTGGATTCGGTAAAATCATTCTCGCTGTAATACGCCTTGGAAAAAATTGGCAGAGTAGCGACCATCATGGGCAGGTCGCGCTTCGGCGCGTCAGCGCGGAAGGTGTATTTCACGCGGGTCGGCGACAGTGCTTCGGCCTTCTCAACGTCGCGTAACGATAGCCGGTAGGCCGGATGTCCCTTTTCTTTCAGCAGTTTGAACGAGTACGCTACATCCTCGGCTGTGATCGCAGAGCCGTCAGCAAAAATGGCGTCTTCGCGCAGTTGGAACGTAATCCATTCGCCGCCGGGGATAAATTCCGCATGGGTGGCGACCAGCGCATAAACCGCATCCGGTTCGTCCTTTGCGGCCACCATTAGGCTGTCGAAAATCAGGTTATAAGGCTCCGTCAGACCATCCGCCGGATCTCCCTTGAGAATATATCCGTTAAGGCTGTCGAAGGTTTGACCGGCAAGAACCGACGTCGTGCGGATCGAGCCGCCCTTTGGCGCATCAGGATTCACGTATTCAAAGTGTTCGAAATCCGGCGGATACTTCAAGTCTCCGAACGCGGAAAGACCGTGGGCAGTTTGCACTGCATCCGCGTAGGCCGCCGGTGAAAAGGCGATTGTTATCGCAGCAAGGGCTGCGCTAATGCGCCTCATGTTTCGGTCTCCGCTGACCACCAGACATCAGGAAATCCGACATTATGCGAGGGCGTGGGGTCGGGTTTGGTGATCTTCTTATGCCACCACGCAACCCGCTCGGTCGGGGTATAGAGTTCGAGAATACCGTAATGTCCCCAGAGGAGCACGCGGTCCAGTGCGCGCGAGTGTGCGGCAAGGTCTTCGCGGTCCTTGGCAAAGATCAGTCCCTCGATCAGGGCATCAACGACAGGATCTTTGACGCCCGGTGTATTGCGGCTACCCTCTGCATCGGCGGCCTCACTACCCCAAAAACCGCGCTGTTCGTTTCCGGGCGAAGACGAATTGCCGACTCTGCCGATTACCATATCGAAATCATGCGCTTGGAAACGCTGCGTATATTGTGCGCTGTCGATCAGGCGCAGCTTGGTCACGATTCCGAGCCGGTCGAGGTTCTTCAGATAGGGGGCAACAACGCGTTCCTGTTGCGGGGATGCGTATAGGAATTCTACCTCGAAAGGCTTGCCCTCGCCATTCACCAGCTTACCGTCTTTGACCGTCCATCCGGCCTCTTTCAACAGACCCTTGGCGCGGCGGAGAACACGGCGGTCACCGCGCCCCGACCCGTCGGATACCGGCATTTCGAAAGGCTTCTCGAAGATATGCGCGGGCAGCTCATCACGGAATTGCTCCAGAATTTCCAACTCGCGCCCTTCGGGCAGGCCGCTGGACATCAGGTCAGCGGTTCCTTGAAAATAGCTCGTGGGGCGCGCGTATTGCCCGTAAAAAATAGCTTTGTTAGTCCACTCGAAATCAAACATCAGGGCGAGAGCCTCGCGGACGCGGATATCGCTGAATTTCTCAAGGCGCGTATTAAAAACAAAGGTTTGCGAAACTTTCGGGCCGTCGGTTTCGATCTCTTTTTTGATCACGTCACCCCTATTGGCGGCAGGAAAGTCGTAGCGCGTTGCCCAGTTTATCGAGCTGTTTTCCGAGCGATGGTCCAGTTTTCCGGCCTTAAAGGCTTCGAAGGCGGCATTCGGGGCTTTGTAATATTCGTAACGGAGCTTGCCGAAATTGTTCATGCCGACATTCACCGGCAGGTCTTGTCCCCAGTAATCTTCAACCCGTTCGTACTCTACGTGTCGCCCGGCTTCGAAATCACCAATCCGGTAGGGGCCAGAACCGAGCGGCTTGTCGAGCGAAGACTTGGAGAAATCGCGGTCTTTCCAGTAGTGCTCAGGCATGACAACAAGCTGTCCCATGATATGGGGCAGCTCGCGGTTGTTTTTCTGGTCAAAGGTGAAGCGCACAATATTGTCGCCTGCGTCCTCGGCATTTTCGACATTCGCATAATACAACCGGTATCCGGGAATTGCCTTCTCGATCAGCATATTAAACGTAAAAACGACGTCCTTTGGCGTAACCGGCTTGCCGTCGTGCCAGCGCGCATCATCGCGAATCTTGAACGAGACTGACGAGTAATCGCTCGGGTGTTCGATCCATTCGGCAAGCAGTCCGTACTCGGTCGAGCTGGCATCGAGGGCGGGGGTCATCAGCGTATCGTAGATCCTGCCAACACCGGTTGCCGCGTTTCCCTTAACGATGAAGGGATTGAAGCTGTCAAATGTGCCGATGGCGGCAATGCGCACTGTTCCGCCCTTGGGCGCGTCCGGATTCGCATAATCGAAGCGTTTGAAATCCGCCGGATAATTGAGTTCTCCAACCAGCGTTCCGCCATGCGAGCGATGTAAGTCCTCTTTGGCAAAGGCAAAACCGGAAAAAGAAACGCCTGTCGTGCCCATCGCACTGCCAGCCAGAAGAAGTCGGGTTGCCTGTCGCCTGTCGAGGGTCATCTGCTCGTCTCCTTCTTACTTTTACGCTGTAATATCCTGCGCGTGCGCGCCGATGCAATGTTTATGGTTGATGCAGGTTGTTACGAGAGCGTTAAGACAAGCCGAGGCGCACGGCGAAATTGCGGCTCTGTTGCGCTATAGAAATGACTACCGTAAACAAAAAAAGCCGCCCCTGAGGGCGGCTAACATCCTAGAATCACAAAGATTTGACGGAAATTATTCGCTCGGCAACGGGATTGGTGCGCCGCTTTGCTCGTTGAGCCAAGCCATCAGGTTCGCACGTTCCCCGTCTTTCTTGAGGCCGTTATACGCCATTTTGGTTCCGGCAGCATATCCCTTAGGATTGAGGAGAAACGCGTTCAGCGCATCCCAGTCCCATGCGCCTTCTTTTTCGGCCAACGCAGAGGAATAGCTGAACCCGTCCGTGCTGGCGATGTCGCGACCAACGATTCCCCACAGGTTCGGACCCTGCTTAGCGCCCGCGCCGTCCGCAACATTATGGCAGGCTTTACAAGCCTTAAACTGCTTTTCTCCCGCGGATGCATCCGCGCTCGCCATCAAGGTCGCGACGGAGATTGCCTCTTCGACCTCCGCATCGTCGGCTTCCGCGACCTCGATCGCAAAGGCCGGTTCGTCCAGATCATCCATCGACACGATTCCGTGCGACACTTCCGACAGTCCGACAAACGCGAGCATTGCGGCGCATCCGACGCCCACGATTTTGCTGATTTCCAACTCGTCCATCGAAATTCCTTCATGCGCGCGCTACCTGTTCCGGCAGTGCCGCGCTTTGTACTGCTGCATTCGAGCGCGTTTTAGCGGTTTCCCGCCTCCGGCTGCAAGTCTATAAGCGCGAACATTCTTCTTAACTTCCAAACGAGAGAGATCATGCGTCAACAAACCGCGTCCGCCGACAGTCCCGAATCCGCCGATGCCGTGAACCGCATCGCGTTTCAGGGCGAGCAGGGCGCGTTTTCGCATCAGGCGTGTTCCGAAGTTTTCCCCGCGATGGAACCGGTTCCCTGTCCGACTTTTGAGGAGGCCATTGCAACGGTCCGGCGCGGAGAAGCGCGGTTGGCGATGTTGCCGGTTGAAAATTCGCTCTACGGGCGTGTTGCGGATATCCACCACCTGTTGCCCGAGTCGGGTCTCTTCGTGATCGGCGAGCATTTCCTGCCGATCCGGATGCAACTTTTAGGGTTGCCCGATGCCAAGCTGGCCGATGTCAAGACGGCGGAGAGTTTGGATGTCGCACTCGGACAGGTCAGAAAATTCCTAAATAACAATAAGATAAGAGCCGTCACCGGTCCCGACACTGCCGGATCAGCGCGTCTGGTGTCCGAGGCGAAGGACCCGACTCGTGCGGCGGTTGCTTCGACACTCGCCGGAGAGGTGTATGGCCTGAAGACGCTCGCGGCGGATATCGAGGATGCCGCGCATAATACAACGCGCTTTCTGGTCTGTTCCCGGCACAAGCTGGAGGCCGAGCAGGGGGCGGCAGCAATTACCAGTTTTGTGTTTCGTGTCAAAAACTTACCGGCGTCACTCTATAAGGCGCTGGGCGGGTTTGCGACCAACGGGGTCAACATGGTCCGGCTGGAAAGCTATATGATCGGCGGGTCTTTCACGGCGACTCAGTTCATTGCAGATATTGACGGACACCCCGAAGATCCACCCGTTGCGCGTGCATTGGAGGAGCTTGGATATTTCACCGACTATATCCGAATCCTCGGCGTGTATCCGCCCAGCGACCTCCGGCGGAAGCCGGCGCAGGGGTAAAAGCGCCGGATTTCGTCGAAGTCCGACGGAAAACCCGCTGAAAACTCTGAACGGCCTTGGGAAAACTCTCGAATTTCCGCGCAAAACTCTTGAGAAACCCCGTGACGGATGCTCCTCGGGGTTCCGACAGCGGGTTTTTCCCGCAATCAGGCGCGCGCGGCACGGGTCGCGCGTTGACAAACAGATCAATCCTGTGACCATTCGGCGCAACACTTCAGGGAGACGACCAAATGAAAATGACTACCAAGGCGCTAGCCGCCGCGACCGCGATTATGTTCGCGGGCGCCGCTCAGGCCGAGACATTGAAAGTCTGTGCCGAGGGTGCATACCCTCCATTCAGCGTCACCACCGAGTCGGGTGATCTCGAAGGCTTCGACATTGATATCGCGAACGCCCTTTGCGACGAAATCGGCATGACCTGCGAGATTCAGGCGACCGAGTGGGATGGCATCATCCCCGCACTGCTCGAGAAAAAATGCGACGCGATCATTGCCTCCATGTCGATCACGGAAGAGCGTAAAGAGCGGATCGATTTCACGACCAAATATTACAACACACCTGCGAAATTCATCGCCGCCGAGGATGCCGATTTCGACATCAGCGCCGAGGGTCTTGAGGACAAAGTTGTCGGCGTTCAGCGCGGCACGGTTCACCAGGACTTTATGGAGGGTGAGTTCCCTGACGTGGAACTGAAGCTCTATGGGACGCAGGACGAGGTCTACCTCGATCTGGCAGCGGGCCGTCTGGACGCGATTGTGCAGGATTCGATTGCCGGCAAAGACGGTTTTCTGGATCAGGAGCAAGGCAAGGGCTTCGCGTTTCTCGGCGGGTCCTACTCGATTCCGAAATACCACGGCGACGGCGCGGGTATCGGTATCCGTAAAGAGGACAAGGCGCTGAAATACGCTCTGTCCGCGGCCATCGAGGCGATCCTGAA
>CALGNW010000043.1 GCA_937958345.1 uncultured Neomegalonema sp.
GTAACCCCAACCTTTCGGAGACTCGCAATGAAACCCGTCCTGATTGCACCCTTGCTGGCGGTGCTCGCTGCGCCTGTATCGGCTGAAACGCTTACGATCCTGCATACAAACGACTTTCACAGTCGGGTTGAGCCGATCAACAAATACAACAGCGGGTGTAAGCCCGAGGATAACGCCGACGGCAAATGTTTTGGCGGCTATGCGCGGTTGATTAATGCGATCAAGGCGGAACAGGCCGACACCAATAATTCCATTCTCGTGGATGGCGGCGATCAGTTTCAGGGGTCGCTGTTTTACACATATTATAAGGGTAAAGTCGCCGCCGAGATGATGAATCGGCTCGGTTATGACGCGATGACGGTCGGGAACCACGAATTTGATGACGGGCCGGAAACGCTGCGCCTGTTCACAAAGGAGGTCGATTTTCCGGTTCTGATGTCGAATGCCGACCTGTCGAAAGAGCGCCTGCTGAGTGACCGGATCAAGCCGTCGACCGTGATTGAACGCGGCGGCGAGAAAATCGGTCTGATCGGCCTGACGCCGGAAGACACGGCTGAACTTGCCTCGCCGGGCAAGGCCATCACGTTCAGTGATCCGGTCGAGGCGGTCGCGCGTGAAGTTAAAAAGCTGGAAGAACAGGGCGTTGACCGCATTATCGTGCTGTCGCACTCGGGCTATCAGACGGATATGATTGTTGCATCCGATGTGGACGGTATCGACGTTATCGTTGGCGGCCATTCCAATACATTCCTGTCGAATACCAGCGACAAGGCAGACGGCCCGTATCCGACATGGATCAAAAACCCGAGCGGCGGCAAGACGGCCATCGTTCAGGCCTATGCCTATGGCAAATACCTTGGCCGTCTCGATGTGACCTTTGATGATGACGGTATTGTCACGTCGGCGCTGGGCGAGCCGATTGTCGTAGGCGGTGAAATCGCTGAAGACAGCGCGCTGGTTGAGCGGATTTCCGAGCTGGCTGTGCCGCTGGAAGAAATCCGCCAGAAAAAAGTTGCCGATACCGTTGCCCCGATTGACGGCGACCGCGCGAATTGCCGTGCCCGTGAATGCGAAATGGGCAACCTTGTGGCCGAGGCTCTGCTGGACCGGGTGAAGGATCAGGGCGTGTCCGTCGCGATCTATAATGGCGGTGGATTGCGGGCGTCGATTGACGAGGGCGAGATTACGATGGGCGAAGTTCTGACCGTCCTGCCCTTTCAGAACGTTGTTTCCACGTTTGAACTGAGCGGAGCCGATGTGATTGCGGCGCTGGAAAGCGGTGTCAGCCAGATCGAGGACGGCAAGGGCCGGTTTCCGCAGGTCGCCGGACTGCGCTATGCCATTGATCTGAATGTCCTTGCCAACAGCGGACGGGTTTCCGACGTCGAAATCCGCACGGCTGACGGCTTTGAAGCGATTGATCCTGAAGCGATGTACGGCATCGTTTCGAACGATTTTGTCCGTGGTGGCGGTGACGGTTATTCGGTGTTCGAAGAAAAGGCCGTCAACGCCTATGATTTCGGACCGAGCGTTGAAACCGTCGTCGCGGATTATCTGAGCGCCCAAAGCCCGTACACGCCCGCTCTGGATGGTCGTATTACGGTGAAGTGAGTGTGATGCCGGGCTGGTGCGGTTTGTGTATCAGCCCAGATTCTCCGGCCCGAACGAATGGGGCAGGAGGTCCGCCAGCGTATGCTCTGCGATGATTTTTCCGTCCGAGCATACGATGATCGGCGTGTCCGGCGCGGCGAATTCCCGGATGCGCTGGCGACACCCGCCGCACGGGGTGCAGGCCGCGCCGCTTTCCGGTCCCGCTATGGCTATGGCGGTGATGCGATTTGCGCCCGCGACGATCATTGCGCCGATGGCGGTCGCCTCGGCGCATTGGCCCTGAGGGTAGGCGGCGTTTTCGACGTTGCAGCCCGCGTGGATATTTCCCAGCTCATCAAGGATTGCGGCCCCGACGGCAAAGCCGGAATAGGGCGCATAGGCGCGGGTGCGGGCGGTGGTAGCCGCCGCGATCAGCGCCTGCCGATCCGCCACTAGCGTTCTTTCCGGTAGGGCGTGCCGAGGGCGCGCGGCGGGGTTGCCTTGCCGAAGAAACCCGCGAGCAGAACGACGGTCGCGATGTATGGCAGGATCAGGACCACCTCGATCGGAACCTCGCCGACGACGGGCAGCGGTGTGCCCTGCATGCGGTTTGCGCCTGCTTCGAGGAAGCCGAAAAGCAGGCAGGCGGCGAGGACGGGCCACGGACGCCATTTGCCGAAGATCATGGCGGCGAGCGCAATGTAACCCTTGCCCGCCGACATCTCTCGCACAAAACCCGCGCCGTGGGCGGTGGACAGGAACGCACCGGCGATGCCGCAGAGGATGCCCGCGATGATCAGCGCGCGATACCGCAGCCATGTGACCGACAGGCCCGCGCTGTCAACGGCGGCAGGCATTTCTCCGACCGCGCGCAGGCGCAACCCGAACCGCGTGCGCCAGAGCAGCCACCAGACGAGCGGGACCGCGATCATCGCGATGTAGACGGGCAGGGTATGGCCGGAGATCAGCTCTTTATAGAAGGGTCCGGCATACGGCACGTCCGCGAGTGCCTCTGCGCCCGGCAAGTCAATCGGTGAAAACCGCTCGTCACGGTCGAGTGTGGGTGTCTGTCCGCCGCGGCTGAAAAGCGCAACACTGGCCACGACGGTCGCACCGGATGCGAGGATGTTGATGGCGATGCCGGAAATGATCTGCTCGCCCTTATGGGTGATGCAGGCGAAACCGTGGATCATCGACAGCAGCACCGAACATGCAATCGCGGCGAAGAGGCCCAGCCATGCGGAGCCTGTGATCGTTGCGACGGCGGCGGCGGCGAAGGCTCCGCCAAGCAGTTTGCCCTCAAGGCCGATATCGACAATGCCCGCGCGTTCCGACACCAGACCGGCCATCGCGCACAGAATCAGCGGTGTGGCGAGGCGCAGGCTGGAGTCGAAGATCAGGAGGAAATCGAGGTAGGTCATTCACTCACCTTCCGCGCAAAGCGCCGCTCCATCCACGGCACGAACATGAGCGATAGCGCGCCGGAGAAAAGGATGATGAGTCCTTGGATCAGCAGGACCATCTCGCGGGTGATCGTCTTGAATTCGAAATCAAGCTCTGTGCCGCCCTGAAGAAGCGCGCCGAAGAGGAAGGCGGCAAGGACGATGCCGAAGGGATGACTGCGCCCCATCAACGCGACAGCGATTCCGGTAAAGCCGAAACCAGCCGGGAATTGAAGTGTAACTTTCCCTTGATCGCCCATGACGGTGTTGATCGCCATGAGGCCCGCCAGACCGCCAGAGATGCACATCGCGGTGACGATCATGCGCGGCACGGGCACGCCCGCGTAATGCGCCGCTGGCTCGCTTTCGCCCATGGCGCGCAACGCATAGCCCCAGCGGGTGCGCCAGATCAGCAACCACACGCCGATACAGGCAAGCGCCGCGAAGATGATGGACAGATTGAGCGGCGAGCGGCCAATCTCGATGCCGACCTCGCTTAGCAATGTATGCAGTTGCGGCATACGAGCGCTGTCTTCGAAGAGATAGCTTTCGGGGTTCGATTGGCCGGGACGCATGAGCGAGCCAGACAGAAGGCCTACCATAATGCCCGCGCCGATAAAGTTGAACATGATCGTGGTGATGACGATATGGCTTCCGCGATAGGCTTGCAGCCAACCGGGGATCAGTGCCCAGAGCGCACCGAATGCTGCCGCACCCAAGATGCAAAGCGGAATCATGAGGAGTCCGGGCAACCAGTCTTGCAAGGCCAGCGCGACCAGTAACGCACCAAGGCCGCCGAGATAGGCTTGCCCCTCGCCGCCGATGTTGAACAGCCGCGCATGGAAGGCGACCGCGACCGCGAGGCCCGTGAAGATCAGACTGGTCGTGTAATAGAGCGTATAGCCCAGCGCGCCCTCGTAAACGAATGCGCCATTGATCAGGACACTTAGCGCCTCGATGGGGCTTTCGCCAATGATGAGCACGATGATCGCTGTCACCGCGAAGGCAAGCGCGAGATTCATCAGCGGGATCAGCAGGTATTCGACCCATGCGGGAAGGCGGGTCATGCTGCGGTTCCCTCGGCAGAGACGCCTGCCATCATCAAGCCGATCTGGCGATAGTCTGCGGCATCGCGGGTGGTCTCGCCGACTATCTCTCCGGCATTCATCACCGCGATGCGGTCTGAGAGCGCCATGATCTCGTCAAGCTCGACCGAGACCAGCAAGATTGCGCAGCCTGCGGCTTTGCTGGCCATGATCTCTGCGTGGATAAACGAAATGCCGCCGATGTCTACGCCGCGCGTGGGCTGGCCGATCAGCATGATGGAGGGTTCCGGCTCGATCTCTCTGGCCATGACAAGCTTTTGCTGATTGCCGCCTGAGAATCCGGCAGCTGGCAGTTTTGGATTGGGCGGGCGCACGTCAAAGCGCTGCATCAATTCGGCGCAATGGGATTGCAAGGCGCGGGGAGAGAGAAACCGTCCGAGGCCCGTTTTGGGGCCATTGTGATATCCGAGCACGGCGTTCTCGCGCGCCTCGAACGGGAGGACCAGACCCCGGCGATGGCGATCCTCTGGCACATGGGCCACGCCGAGGCTGCGCAACGCGGCGGGGTCGGCGGGCGCGTCGCGGGTGATCGTGCGATCTCCGATGATGATTTCTCCATCCTGCACCGGAGCGATGCCCGAAAGCACATCGAGCAGTTCGGGTTGGCCGTTCCCGCTGACCCC
>CALGNW010000044.1 GCA_937958345.1 uncultured Neomegalonema sp.
GTCCAGATCAGCGCGGCTGACGCGCTCGTTGTCAAAATATATCGGATCAAGCTGCCACCCCGGCAGGGGCGCGTCGGGGTCGGTCATAGCGGCTTCGGCGTGGGCCAGCCGATCGAGAACGGCGTCGATGGACTTCGCGCCATCCCACATTTTTCCGTTCGGGTCCATCCGGTCAAAGAATCCGCAATAAACATGACGCCAGAGCGTGCCCTCCATCGTGTGAGCATGGCCCTCGACCAGACCGGGCATCAGAACTTTCTCGGCAAATCGATTGTCGACGGTATGCTTGCCCCAGCGTTCGAGTTCCTCGAGACTGCCCGCCCCGATGATCCGCCCGTCTCGAACAGCAACGTGAGAAACGACAGGGCGGGCAGGGTTCATCGTGATGATTTTCCGCGCTGCATAAATCGTGATCATCGTACTCGTCCCCTCGGAGCATTGGTTCCGCAAGAAATCACAAGGCATTGCCCCGCCGAAAAAAACATGCCGTAGTGTCAACACCGCTTGGGCGAAGATGTCCGCGCAGCGTGTCACTCACGCGGCATCGGATGCAAGGGTTGAAGTGGTGGGACGGAAACATTCGGAGAAATATAACCATGAAACGACTGCTTTCACTCACGGCTGCCCTTGCGCTGTCGACGGGTCTTTCTGCGCAAGCGGACGAGCCGAAAAAAGGCGGAACGCTTGTTATGGCGCTTCAGCAAACACCGCGTCACCTGAATCCGGCGGTTCAATCCGGCACGGCAACCGGACAGCCCGGCGCACAGCTTTTCGCCGCGCCCTTCCGCTATGACGAAGGCTGGAACCCGCAACCTTATCTGGCTGAAAGCTGGGAGATTGCAGACGACGAATTATCGGTGACGCTGAACCTCGTGAAGGGCGCGAAGTTCCATGACGGCGAGCCGATTACTTCGGAAGACGTCGCGTTTTCGATCAAAACGGTTCAAGAGAATCACCCGTTCAAATCGATGTTCGCGCCGGTCGAAAGCGTTGAAACACCGGATGAGCATACGGCTATTATCCGCTTGTCGAAGCCGCACCCTGCATTGATGCTGGCGATGTCTTCGCAATTGCTCTCGATTATTCCGAAGCATATTTACGGCGATGGCCAAGATCCGAAAACGCACCCGCGTAACGGCGATAACGTCGTCGGTTCGGGGCCTTTTAAGTTTGTGGAATACAAGAAAGACCAACACGTCATTCTCGAACGCAACGATGACTATTTCATCGAAGGCCGCCCGTATCTGGACAAGATCGTGATGCGCGTCATGAAGGACGGGTCGGCCCGCACCATCGCGTTGGAAAGCGGCGAGCTGCACATGTCCGGCTTTGAACAGGACCCGCTCAATCTCGTCCGTCTCAAAAAGAACGAAGATCTGAATGTCTCTGACAAGGGATACGGAGCCATCGGCCCGATCAATTGGCTTGCGTTCAATACACAAGCGGATGGTCCGACCTCTGACAAGGTTGTGCGTCAGGCGATTGCCTATGCGGTTGATACGAACTTTATGCTCAAGGCGCTGATGCGCGGCACGGCCTCTCCGGCGAAAACCGGCATCCACCCGGATAGTCCGTTCTACGATGACAGCGTCGAAGATTATGCGCTTGATATTGAAAAAGCGAACAAGATGCTGGATGACGCCGGTTACGAAAAAGGCTCCGACGGGATGCGCTTTAAGCTGACGGTCGATTACGGTTGGCCAACGGTGAAGCCGCCTGCAGAGTACATGAAACCTGCGCTGAAAAAAATCGGCATTGACGTGACGGTTCGCGCTTCGGCTGACTTTCCGACATGGTCCAAGCGTATCTCGAACCATGAGTTCGATATGACCATCGACAACGTCTTTAACTGGGGTGATCCCGTGATCGGCGTTCACCGGACCTATAATAGTCAGAACATCAAAAAGGGCGTGATCTGGTCGAACACCCAGCAATACGTCAATGAACGTGTCGACGAGTTGATGGAGCTGGCCGGATCGACAAACGATCAGGATCTGCGGAAAAAATACTATTCCGAGTTCCAGCACATCCTCGCCGATGAGCTGCCGCTGTATCCGCTGTTTCCGTCACCGTACCACACGGTCTCGAACAAAAAGGTCGGCAATCCCACAGACTCAATCTGGGGCACGTCGCACCCGCTGGATCAGGTTTATCTGAAGTAACGACAGGATCCTGCCGCCCGGCTGGCAGCAGTCGGGCGGTTCAATTATGTTTACGAACGGGACGGACTGAATGAGCCTTTGGAAAGCGATTGTGACGCGGATCGGATATGGTCTGCTGCTGCTGCTCGCGGTGCTTGTCCTGAACTTCACGCTCATTTCCATTGCGCCCGGCGATATCGCGGATTCGATTGCCGGAGATATGGGCGGCGCGGATGCCGAAGTGATCGAGGAAATTCGTGAACGCTATGGTTTAAACGAACCTTTCTATGTCCAGCTCTGGAAATATATGTCGGGCGTTTTCCGCTTCGATCTCGGATATTCCTATTTTTTCAACGTTCCCGTTACTGAGATTGTGTTGGAGCGTTTGCCTGCAACGCTGTTGTTGGTCGTGTCGGCGCAGGTCCTTGCGATTGTAAGCGGTACGTTTCTCGGCGTGTTGGCGGCGAAGAATCCGCGCGGTATTTTGAATGCAGTTGTTACGTTCCTTGCGCTGTTCGGTTTTGCCGCGCCGGTGTTTTGGACGGGCATCCTTCTGATCATCGCTTTTGTGTCGGTCATCCCGATTTTTCCTGTCGGCGGGATGCGGGATGTGACGGTCGAAGGCGGGTTTATTATCGAGACGCTGGACCTGCTGTACCATCTGGTCTTGCCGATGGTAACGCTGGCGTCGATTTATCTCGCGCTCTATAGCCGCCTTGCGCGGGCGTCGATGCAGGAAGTGCTGGGGGCTGACTATGTCCGTACAGCACGGGCAAAGGGCGTTCCGGAACGCACGGTGCTATATAAACATGCGTTGAAGAATGCGCTGGGACCGGTGATTACCGTCGCGGGTTTGCAATTCGCGTCCGTCATATCGGGTGCTGTCGTTGTCGAAACGGTGTTTAGCTGGCCCGGTCTGGGAACGCTCGCGCTGCAATCCATCTTGGCGCGCGACACGCCGACGATTATGGGCATTCTGTTTTTCTCGTCCCTTGTCGTGATCGTCTTCAATATCCTTACCGACATTGCGTTGCGCCTTGTCGATCCGCGTATCAAGTCGGGATAGGACATGGCCGAGTTGAATTCATCCGGTAATCTTCCGACCGTGAAGGCAACGCATCCGGCGCGCGAAATGCTGGGTATGTTTTTTCGGAACTATAACGCTGTTTTCGGCCTGATCCTGCTGATCGCTATCCTGTTGTTCACGTTTGTCGGCCCGCATATTCATACTGTCGATCCGTTCGAGATGGTTTGGGCCCCGTTTGCGCGCCCCGGTGAGGAAGGGTTTCTGTTCGGGACGGATTATCTGGGCCGCGATATTCTGTCAGCGATGATGGCGGGAGGCCGCGTTTCGATGGCGATCGGGCTGGCGGCGGCACTGATCTCGCTTGTCATCGGGGTTACTGTCGGCGCGTTCGCAGGATACTATGGCGGGTGGATTGAAGAACTGCTGATGCGCTTTACCGAGTTCTTTCAGGTGCTGCCGACTCTGTTGTTTTCGATGGTGATTGTGGCGCTGTTCGGGGCGTCGCTGCTGACGGTGACGCTGGCGATTGGCGTTGTGAGCTGGACCGCCGTGGCCCGTGTGACGCGATCCGAGTTTCTGCGTATCCGTGAAATGGAATATGTCGCGGCGGCGCGGTCGGGCAGTGCCAAGGATGGCTATCTGATCTTTCGCGTGATCCTGCCGAACGCTTTGCCGCCAATTATTGTGCAGGCGAATCTGATGGTCGGTTCTGCGATCTTGTTCGAGGCGGCGCTTAG
>CALGNW010000045.1 GCA_937958345.1 uncultured Neomegalonema sp.
TGCTTGACCATATCACCGACCTCAAATTTGTGAGGACCGATCTCGGCCACCGGGGCCACCTCGGCGGCAGTTCCGCACAGGAAGCATTGCTCGAAACTGTCCAGTTCATCGGGCATGATATGCCGTTCTGTAACCGGGATCTGACGGTCTTTCAGCAGTCCGATAACAGTCCGCCGCGTTATTCCATCCAGAAAACAATCCGGCGTCGGCGTATGAACACCGCCATTCTTGATGAAAAAGATATTTGCGCCTGTTGCCTCGGCAACGTAGCCGCGATGGTCCAGCATCATAGCGTCAGTATATCCCTTGGCCTCGGCAGCGTGCTTCGAGAGAGTACAAATCATATAAAGACCTGCCGCCTTCGCCTCGAACGGCGCGGTATTCGGCGCGGGCCGCTGCCAGTCCGCGATATCGAGACGGATGCCTTTCATGCTGTCCGCGCCGAACATCGCCGGCCAGGGCCAGACAGCAATCGCAACATGAATTTTATTGCGCTGGGCGGAAACAGCCATCATCTCGGACCCGCGCCATGCGACCGGACGGACATACGCATTCTCAAGGCCGGATGCCTTCAGCGTTTCGACCTTTGCCGCCTCGATTTCATCCACCGTGTAAGGGATTTCAAATCCGAGAATTCTCGCCGAGTTAAAAAGGCGCTCAGTATGTTCGCGGCTTTTGAAAATTTCGCCGCTATAGGCGCGCTCGCCCTCAAAAACTGAGCTTGCATAATGCAAGCCGTGTGTCAGCACATGAATCTTCGCATCGCGCCAGTTGATCAGGTCACCGTTGAACCAGATTTGACCGTCGCGGTCGTCGAATGGAATGATTTCCATGTCCCTAAATCCATGCGTTCGAGTTACTAATCTTGCGCGAACAGCCCGCAGATCGCGCTTTTTCTTGCGTCAGAGGTATCTGTCGGGTACATTTATGTCAACATAGCTGACATAATTCGTGATCCGAGCTAACCATGACCGCATCAAAAGCGCCGCGACGTTTGGCTCGGGATGATGAAACCGCTCAAGATCCGGGCGAACAGGTGCTGCGCGAGAGCGCTGAACTGATGTTTTTCGGCTACCGCTCGTTGACGCAAGACCCGGACAAAATTCTTGCCGAACGCGACTATGGCCGCGCTCACCACCGCGCGCTGCACTTTATCGGACGGCAACCGGGCCTCAGCGTCGCAGGTCTGCTCGATATCCTTGGCGTCACGAAACAATCGCTGGCACGGGTCCTGAAACCCTTGGTGGATGACGGTTTGGTGGAACAGCATGTTGGCGAAAACGACCGGCGGCAGCGTCTGTTGTTCCTCACTGAAGAGGGGTTCGCGTTCGAGGAAAGGCTGTCAGCTCCCCAGCGCGCCCGCCTTACCCGCGCCTTCCGCGAGGCCGGTCCCGAGGCGGTCGAAGGATTTCGTGCGGTCTTGGAGTTGATGATGGACGCAGAACAGCGCAAACAGGCACTGACTGTCATCGCCGGAGCGAAAACACCATGATCGACGCGCCGCATATCCTTGTTGTTGACGACGACTCGCGCATTCGCGGGTTGCTGAAAAAATACCTTTCCCGCAACGGCTATGCGGTGAGCGAGGCGCGCGATGCCGCTCACGCGCGGCGCTTGTTGGGGGGGCTGTCATTCGATCTGCTGGTTATAGATGTGATGATGCCGGGCGAAGACGGCTTTTCGCTGACCAAGGCACTGCGCCAGACGATGGACACGCCGGTTATGCTGCTCACAGCGCGCGGCGAGGCCGAGGACCGGATCGAAGGGCTGGAGGTCGGGGCGGATGATTATTTGCCGAAACCGTTCGAGCCGCGCGAACTGCTGCTTCGGATATCCGCAATCCTGCGCCGGTCAGCCGAACCTGCGGACGAGCGCGCAACACCCGAACCGCCCCGGACCCTCTCGTTGGGGGCATGCCGCTATGATCTGACACGCGGCGAGTTGTGGCGCGGCGAAGAACTGATCCGCCTGACGACCGCCGAATCCGCCATGATGCGCCTGATGGCCCGCGAGGCAGGCGAAGCTGTGTCCCGTGCCGCGTTGCTGGCCGAAATGGGCGGCAGCGAGGAACCGAGCGCGCAGGAACGGGCCGTTGATGTTCAGGTCACACGCCTGCGCCGCAAGATCGAAGAAAACCCGCGCGTACCGCGTTACCTGCAAACCGTGCGCGGTGCGGGGTACATGCTCGCACCGGATTAAGCGAACCGAGCGCCTTAAAAACAATCGCGTTGCAAACCGGAACCGATAAGGCTTCGCACAGACAAAAAGCTGGGGTAGAACACCGCGGTTAATACTTAGGGGCTTGATAAATGGCAAAACACTCATTCCTCGCGCCGGAATATGCTCAGCACAGGGCGTTTCTCGGTCTGATTCTTGTCATCCTCGTTCCGTTAGTATGTGCTGATTGGTTAAATGACTGGACTTTATTTGTCTTTCCGCTCGGCACATTTGTGCTGGCACTGCTCGTTCCGATTGCTCTGATCGCGGTCGCTTTTACCGTACCGCGTGAGGCGGACGACGAACCGGAGCAACCATGAGCGGCACGTCACGGTTTGCCGACGGAACACTGTCGCAGTTCGTAGCGGTAAGCGGCGGGCTGATTGCTCTGTGTATTATTGCTGCGCTGCTTGGTGCGCTTGGGGTTTCAGGGTCGGCTCTCAGCATCCTGTTCATCCTTTTAATGCTGGTCCTGTGTGCGGTATTGTCCGGCAACGCCGCGCAGTCCGTTCCCGCAACAAGCGGCGTCACATTCAGTATCGAGGCGCTTTCGGCTTTCGGGCTGTTCGGCATCGTCGGCGCGGTCTTTACATATGGCCATGATGCGCTGGTGCTGGTTATTGGCCTCGCTGCGGGATTTGTTCTCAGCCTGCTGGTCGTCGGTCCGCGATACAGTACCGTCGCCGCACGCTCGCTGCCTGACTTTCTCGGTATGCGCTACAGCGGGGCTGCGATCCGGTATCTCGCACTTTGCGTCATGGCGATTGTCACTGTTTTGTTTGTCGCCGCTCAACTAGCCGCGGCAGGTCTTGTCGCTGCGCAGGGTCTCGGCGTTTCGTCGCTCGTCGGCGTATTGGTTGGCGCACTCGCCATATTGCTTGTGACGGTGCTGGCACAGAATAGCGCGATGACCCGTGGCCATATTGTACTCAGCACGATTGCCTTCGTCGGCTGCCTGATCGCAGCGGCGTGGGTACTATCGGCGAGAACGGGGATTTTCGTCCCTCACCTCGCCTATGGCGGGCTGTTTACCGACATCAGCGCCGCCGAGAACAGACTGGGACTTGAGACTCATTTCGATCTCCCGGGCGAAGGCTTCGGGCTAGTTGCTGCGCTTTCTCTTGTCGCCTGCCTCGCGGTTGGTTCAGCCGTGATGCCCCATCTTCTGGCGCGGTCATCCGCGCAAGGGTCGCGCGCAGGCACTCAGCATGTACTGCGAAGCGGGCTGATCCTGTTTGTAGTCCTTGCAACCGCATTGCCGGCGCTCGGCGTGCTGGCACGGGTTGATGTCTTGGCTCTCTTTACGGCCCAGCAGAACGCCGTTCCCTTTGTGAATATGCTGCCCTCCCCGCTGTTGCACGGTGCGCAGGCATGCCAGATGACCGCCGAACGGATGGCCGAGGCTTGCACGGCACAGGGCCTTACCGAGGGCCTGCCGCTGGAAGAATTCAGGGTTGATCCTCAATCAGTACTTCTGGCCGTGCCCGCTCTCGCGCAGGTGTCGGGCTGGCTTCGCGCGCTGCTCGCACTTGTATGCCTGTGTGTCGTGACCGTCGCAGGGGCCGGCGCGGTTCGCACTCTTGCCGCCGCCTTTACCGACCGCCCTGCCGAGGACGACAAACAAACCAACGTTGCCGTTGCGGCCTTTGCCATCACCGCTCTTGCTGCGCTCGTCGCGATGTCCGGTGCTAGTCTCATCAGCCTCGGCGCATGGGCCTATTCCCTGATCGCCGCCTCGTTCGTCGGCCCGATCATTATCGGCCTGTCATGGCCGAAAACGAACACGACCGGCGCGCTTGCCGGACTGATCGGCGGCTTCACAATGACGGCTCTCTATATCTTCGGCGCGCAATGGGGTTTCGATTTCGAGGGCGATACCGGAGACGAATGGCTCTGGTTCGGAATACCGCCCATGATGGCCGGTATCTTTGGCATCGTCCTATCGATGTTCCTGACGGTGGTCCTGTCGTTGATCGGACCGAAACCGAAACCGTCGCAAGTCGCATTTTTCGGAACGCGCGCAGACCCGCCGGTTAAAGCAAATCCTGAAGTACTGGAATAAGCGGCAGGTCGGCGGCGGGCATCGGATACTCGCGCAGGGCCTCGGGCTTCACCCATTTCAGGTTTTGCCCTTCGCGCGGTCGGGCGATCCCTTCCCATTTCCGGCACACCCATAACGGCATCAGCAGATGAAAATCGTCATAGCTGTGAGAGGCAAAGGTCAGCGGCGCAAGGCATGACGCCTCGGTGTCGATACCGAGTTCCTCTTTGAGTTCACGGATGAGTGCTTGTTCGGGCCGCTCGCCCGGATCAACTTTCCCGCCGGGAAACTCCCACAGACCCGCCAGCGCCTTGCCCTCAGGCCTCTGCGCAAGCAGCACGCGGCCATCGGGATCAACCAACGCAACGGCGACGACGAACAGCGTCCGTATAGGGTCGGGCTTCGCGCCGGTCGCGACACTCAACTCCGGTAATCCGCATTGATCCGCACGTAGGCGTAGGTCAGATCACAGGTCCAAACACTGGCGGCGCCATTGCCGACACCGACATCGGCAGACACGACCAGATCCTGCGCGCGCATATAGGCGGCACCGTCTTCCTCGCGATAGCTGTCCGCGACCCAGCCTTTCTCAGCGACCAGAATATCACCGAAGCGGATCGTCAGCGCGTCGCGATCGGCTTTCTCGCCGGACTTACCGACGGCCATCACGATCCGGCCCCAGTTCGGGTCTTCTCCGGCAAAGGCGGTTTTGACCAGCGGCGAATTCGCAATCGAGAGCGCGATGGTCTTTGCGGCGGCGTGCGTTTCCGCACCGGTCACGCGCACCTCGATAAACTTCGATGCCCCCTCACCGTCGCGCACGACCTGATGGGCGAGGTCTTGCAGCATCCCGCGCAGCGCAGCGCGAAATCCGTCCAACCGCCCATCGCCTGCATCCTCAATCCGGTCATGCGCGGCCTTGCCCGTTGCCCCCAGCAATAGCGTATCGGACGTCGAGGTATCACCGTCCACCGTCACGGCGTTAAAGCTGACATCGGTCCCCTCAGCCAACAGCGCCTGCAAAGCCGACTGACCGATATTGGCATCCGTCGCGGCAAAGGCGAGCATCGTTGCCATGTCAGGAGCAATCATGCCCGACCCCTTGGCCATTCCGCTGATAGTCACCGGTACACCGTCAATCTCGCACTGAACGCTGGCAAGTTTCGGGAAGGTATCGGTGGTCATAATAGCGCCTGCACAGCGCGCCCACCCGTCCGCCGTCAAGGACGCGGCAAGTGTCTCAATCACTGCCTCGATCTTTTGGTGGGGCAGGCGCTCGCCGATCACGCCCGTTGAGGCAACGAAAACACGCTCCGGAACCGTACCCAGCGCCGAGGCGGCACGCGTCGCCATCGCCCGCGTACTTTCCTCGCCCGCAGCGCCGGTAAAGGCATTCGAATTGCCCGCATTGGCAATCACACCAACCGGCCCCCCGCCCGCCGTCAGCCCCTCAAGGGCACGCTCGCACCAAAGCACCGGCGCCGAGCGGGTGGACGACTTGGTGAAGACACCGGCCAGTGTACTGCCCGCCTCCAGCTTCATCAACATAACGTCATCACGGCCCCGATACCGCACTTCGGCGGCGACGGCTGACAATGTGACGCCGCGAACCGGATGCACGCGCGGCGCGGTCTTCGGGGCCAGCGGAGAAATATCGTCCGGCGACCCTTTGATCGCGGCTAATGCCGCCTCGGCCTCGGCCAGTTGTTGTTTCAAGCTGTCAATGTCGCTCATGCCGCCCTGCCTTTACCGAAACCGCGTCAGCGGCGTTTTAACGGCGATCCCCCCGCCTTGTCACGCCTTCGTCACCTGCGTTGGCAATCGCAGTGGAACGGATCACGGAACGCTGCGTTGTTATTCGCAATCTGCGTTGTTGTTCTTCTGGAAATACCCGAAAGGTCAAACCATGCCGCACCCCGTTGATATCCACGTCGGTCAGCGTGTCCGCAGCCGCCGCTGGATGGTCGGCATGACACAACAACAGCTTGGCGAAACCGTCGGGATCAAGTTTCAGCAGATCCAAAAATATGAGACCGGCGCGAACCGGGTGTCCGCCAGTCGGCTTTTCGACATAGCTGCGGCACTCGATACACCGGTCGATTTTTTCTTCGACGGGATCGGGGCGGCAACCGAAACCACGCAGGCAGACCCGGCAAAGCCCGGCGGCGAAAAGGTTGATGCCGCCCTCTTCACTGACAAAGAGGCGCTGGAATTCCTGCGCCATTACTATCAGTTGGACGCCGAACCGCGACGCCGCCTGTTCGAGCTGGCCCGCGCCTTGACCGGCGCAGCCTAGCGAAACGTCTACTGCGCCTCAAAGCGGATGTCGGCGATACGCGCGTCTACGGTACTGCCGGTATCATCCCCGTCACTGGACAAGGCAATGCGGGTAATCGCGGGGGGTTCAGTACCCCACGCGGCGCGGTAAATCGCGGCAATATCCACGGCCTCCTCAACCCATCCGCCACCGGCAGCCGAGGTTTCCATCGTCACGATGCGCCCTGACGATCCTGAATACGGGCTTTCGGCAATGCTCCCGACCACAGCGTTTCCGCCCCAGCTCAGGTCAATGACGCGGCCCGGTGCGTCGGCTCCGGCGACATTTTCGACAATGACGCGCTTCATCCGCTCGCCAAAGCTGGCATTCGCGGGATCGTATGCAAACCCGATGGTCAGCGACAAAGGCCGGTCATCGCCGCCTTTTTTCGTCAGGTCAGTGACAGGCGTGCCCTGATCCACCCGCCATTTCCAGCGCAGGACCGGCGTCGCGCTGGGGGATATGCTGGCATTCGTATAAAGAATCGAAACGCTGGATGCACCGCCAACCACGACCGCGCCCCCCTCCTCGCGCCAAGTATTCGGCGTCAGGTCATCAAACTTAAGTTCTTCCCAACCGGCCAAACCGGGGGAAATCTGGACGCTGGCGGCGTTGGCCAATGTCGTCAGGCTCATCAGCGCAACGGCGCTTGCGATCAGTATTTTTTTCATAGGACCGGAAATAAACCCCGCTTTGGGCCTTTCAATGGCAAAAATACGCTTCCCTTCGCAGTCGCAGCATGAAATACGCAATCGTCATCACCCCGCGCGGTAAGACGCGGCGCGGGACTGTACCGTTAAAGGACGTACCGATGGCCATTCGCGAAGCACTCACATTTGATGACGTACTGCTTGTACCCGCCGAGAGCGCGATTATCCCGGCAGAAGCGGATATCCGCACGCATGTCACCAAAAACATCGCCCTCAACATCCCGCTGCTCTCTTCCGCGATGGATACGGTAACCGAGTTCGAGATGGCGATTGCAATGGCGCAGGCGGGCGGCATGGGTGTGATCCACCGCAATCTTGATATTGCGGAACAGGCGCGGCAGGTCGGGCGCGTCAAAAGGTTCGAGCAGGGCATCGTCTACAAACCCGTCACGCTGACGCCCGAGCAAACGCTGGCCGATGCGCGGGTTTTGCAAAGCGAGCACGGCATCAGCGGATTTCCGGTCGTCGACCCCGAAACCCGTCGTCTCGTCGGTATTCTGACCAACCGCGATATGCGCTTCACCGACAATCCCGCGACCTTGGTCAAAGACATGATGACCAAAGACAACCTCGCCACAATCCGCGAGCCGGTTGATCACATCGAGGCGAAACGCCTGCTGCAATCGCGCCGGATCGAAAAACTGATCGTTGTCGACGCCGACGATAAATGCGTCGGCCTGATGACGGTCAAAGACATCGAGAAATCACAGCTCAACCCGATTGCCACCAAGGACGAGCTGGGCCGTCTGCGCGTTGCGGCCGCCTCCACCGTCGGTGATACCGGATTTGAACGGTCAGCGGCACTGATTGATGCGGGCGTTGATCTGCTGGTGATCGATACGGCGCATGGGCACTCGAAATCCGTCAGCGCGGCGGTCGAGGCGATCAAGAAACACTCCAATTCCGTTCAGGTCGTTGCGGGCAACGTCGCAACAGCCGAGGCAACCAAGGCCCTGATCGGCGCGGGCGCGGACTGTGTCAAGGTCGGCATCGGCCCCGGCTCGATCTGCACCACCCGCATTGTCGCGGGTGTCGGCGTACCCCAACTGACGGCCATTCTCGACTGCGCGGAAGAAGGCGCAAAATCCGGTACGCCGGTTATTGCCGATGGCGGCATAAAGTTCTCCGGCGATCTGGCAAAGGCCATCGCGGCGGGCGCGCATTGCGCGATGATCGGGTCGATGCTGGCCGGCGTCGACGAGGCCCCCGGCGATGTTTTCGTTTATCAGGGCCGCAGCTATAAGGCTTATCGCGGTATGGGCAGCGTCGGGGCGATGGCGCGCGGTTCGGCGGATCGCTATTTCCAGAAAGACGTGCAGGACACGATGAAACTGGTCCCCGAGGGTGTCGAGGGACAAGTGCCCTACAAGGGTGCGGTCAGCGCGATTTTGCACCAGCTTGTCGGCGGTCTGCGCGCTGCGATGGGGTATACCGGCGCAGAGACGATTGAACAGATGCGCACCGATTGCGATTTTGTGCGGATCACCGGCGCGGGCCTGCGCGAAAGCCACACGCACGATGTCACGATCACCCGCGAAAGCCCGAACTACCGAATGGGCAGTTAGCGCGCACCGGATTGTTTCGCCCGGAGCAATCCGCTTGGCGTGCCGCCCCTGTCCCCGTTTGCGGTCTTCTCGATCTCGAAGATCGACGCAGCCGCATGCAAATCTGAAAGCCCTCCATGACCCAGATCATCAATGCCCTTGCGGATATCTCGAACCGCTATGATGCGGTTCTTTGCGACCTTTGGGGGTGCTATCACAACGGAGTAACGCCCCACGCTGCGGCGCTGACAGGCTTGCGCGCCTATCGCGAGCGTGGCGGCATCGTCTCGCTGCTTACCAACGCACCGCGACCGGATTTCTCGACGGCCAAACAACTCGAGCGTATGGGCGCGCCGACCGATACCCATGACCTCATCGTTACATCAGGCGATGCAACCATCGAGGGGATACGCACGGGCAATTTCGGCTCCGCATGCCACCATATCGGCCCGCCCCGCGACGGGGATCTCTTTGCTGATTTCGACATCGCGCGCGTGCCGCTGGGCGAGGCCGACTTTATCCTCTGTTCCGGTCTGAACGACGACACCTCGGAAACGCCGGATGACTATGCAGAGATGATCAAACAAGGCGTCGCACGCGGTCTGCCGATGGTTTGCGCCAATCCCGACATC
>CALGNW010000046.1 GCA_937958345.1 uncultured Neomegalonema sp.
CAAGACCGCGCGTCAATTGACGATGTTCTGGGGATTGCATTGCGTCGTCTCCGAAAGCGTCGAACGCTTCAAGATGGCGGTTATCTCTGCCGCAAGGGCAACGAAAGCGTTGGGTATCGCGAACGACGATGACCGGATCGCAGTCACCGCCGGTGTGCCATTTAACAAGCCGGGAACAACGAATATTTTGCGGATTGCACCGGTTGATGAAAAGGCAATTTACGAGGGCGAACCGGGCGGAGGTTACTGACAGCCGTGCGCGTGATAGTCCCGCACCGCATTTCTACAGGCTACAATGTGTCGGATACGTGCTGACTCTGGGAACTTCGCCTGAGTTAAGTTTTGCCTGCATGTCGGTCCAAAAATCTGTTCGGAGAATTTCGCCGTGTTCGGCGCGGAAGACTCTTCGTAACGTCGGGTCTTCGATCCGCATGTGCAGTTCGATCTCTTCGGGCAGAAAGATTGTCCCCTCCTCGAAGAACCAATCCGGGATTTCCTCGTCACCGTCGATCCGATCAAGGTTCGAGCGCACCTTTACATCGGTGAGTTTTTCAACAGCATCATAGTCAAACAGGTAGACCTTTAGTGTCTGACCGACGCCGTAATTCCGTCCGTCAAGATCCTTGTTAAAGATATTTGCGGCGGCATTGTTTTTGATGCACCTGCCGAGACTGCCAATCACCCGCTCGGCCTGTTCGTGTGTTGCCGTTTCCAGAAAGACAGGCAACGGAGTCATCTTCATCTGCACGATGAGATGTTTGAAAATCAGGTTTTCGCCATCGAGCGCGACATTCTCGCTCGCATACTCCAGAAGAGTCGCTCGCAAATCCGCACCGAAGAACGAGGCGGGCAAACGGACGTTTGAATAGATTACATTGTCCAGCATGCTGCCCGCGCGATTAATCTCATGCAGTTGCCGGTATTTCCCAAGCACTGCATCAACGCCGGGGAAGTGATCCCATTTATAATTTTCTGTTGGTTCATTGCGAATGACTTTTAACACCAACCTCGAAGATGGTGCGGAAAAGCCAATCGCGACGGTCCCTCGTGGTCCGACCGCATGATCGAAAGTCTCATCCGTTGAACGGAGGCCCTCCGAAAGCTCGCGCATAACAGCGATTTTTCCGGTGTGATGGAAACCGACTGTCGAATAGTGAAGGGCATGGGGGCGGCCCGGCATGATACCGAAAAGAAAATCGACCAGTTCGTGGTAGTGGGGCAGCGTTACGTGAAAGTTTGCCAGCGAAGAACTGAAAACGTAGCGCAACGTATCCGTACTGTTCAAAACAGCATCCACGAAGACGCCGTCATCCTCGTTCAGCAATGCCAGCGCAAAGGGGGAAACCTGATCTTTGAGCCGGATGCGGCCCACAATATATGCGCCCCGATTCCGGTAAAAACCCGCATCGATGATTTCGAAAATCCCTGACGCTTCCTTTCCGAACCGTTCAGCAATCCGTTCGGTAATACGCTCGATATCGTAGCTTATGTCTTTGAATGGAGCGTCGAGTTCCGGAACCGAGAGCACGGTCCTGATCGCGTCCGCAAGCGTCGTTTCACCGAACGGTATAGAGCGATGAATTTTGATCCTATCCTGAGGGTGAGGACGGGTTTCCCCCGAAACCTGCCCCCAAGAATAATCAACCGCGCGCCATGCGCCCTTTGATACCATCCTGCGGACCGAGTTCATAAACGCATAGGCAATGTCCGCAGCATATCGCCCCCGGATCATCTCAACATAGTGATCCCGAACACCGCGCCAAAGCGCCTCGCTATCCAGCGCCTCGGGATGGGTGGTTCGAATGCTGGCCGCGACTTCGGCGGCACGATCAGAATAAACTGTCATGCGTTCGCGGCTGAGCAATAACGAGGTTGTCCAGTCCCGCGTTTCGAATGCCCGCTTCATCAACGAGGGGATCGCATGAAAACGGGCCGCGTATGTGGAGCACGCCGCGTCGATTGCTGACGCGATAGAGGCGGCGTCCTGCATTACGCCTCAGGATAGGTCGGATAGAGACCTTTGCTGCGTCCAAGCTGCTGCACGAGGGCAAGCACACCGTCCAACATGGGTGTCGGCAGGTTCACAACCTTTCCCATCTCGGAAACGGCGGTCACGAGCGCATCAATTTCCATCGCTTTGTCGGCTTCCAAATCCTGTAACATCGACGTCCGGTGTGCCCCGACCTTAGCCGCACCGTTGATCCGGCGCTCTACATCGACGCGGAAGGATGATCCGAGTTTTTCCGCAACCGCCTGCGCCTCGAGCATCATCGCCTTTGAGACGGCGCGCGTTCCCGGGTCGGTTGCGACAACGTCAAGCGTCGCCCGCGTCAGGGCGGAAATCGGATTGAAACACAGATTGCCCCAGAGCTTTAGCCAAAGTTCGGAGCGAATGTCATCGAGTATCGGGGCGCGCAAACCGCCCTCTTCCATCAGCGCAGACAGTTTTTCAATACGGGGAGTCGATTTTCCGGAAGGTTCGCCCAAAGCAAACTTATCGCCATAGGTGTGCTTGATGACGCCCGGTTCGGTGATTTCCGTGGCCGGATATACGCTGCAACCGATGGCGCGCTCTGGCCCAATCGCATTCCACTGGCGATCACCGCGATCAACGGCATCGAGTTTTCGGCCCTCGAACTCGCCGCCGATCTGGTGAAAGTACCACCACGGAACTCCGTTTTGACATGTGACCACGACGGTTTCTGGACCGAGGAGTGGTTTCAGATCATCCGCCGATGCCCAAGCCTGATGCGCCTTCAGACAGTTGAAAACAGCGTCCTGCGGGCCAAGCTCGGAAGCGTTCGATGTGCCGTGAACCTTCACCGTACTGCGCTCGCCGTCCTTGATCAGCGTCAGACCATTTTCGTTGATCGCCTTGAGATGCGGTCCGCGGGCGATGATCGACAACTCGACGTCCTTCGCCTGCGCAAGGCCATGCGCAAGATATCCGCCGATTGCGCCGGCGCCATAGACACAGATTTTCATAGTTATTCCGTTGTTGGCCGAGGCGCGCCGCGCAGTTTGCGGACCCCCCAGAGGATGATTGGGAGCGCGATCAGGATGAGCGCAATCCACGTTGTTACAGGTGCGATCCACCACTCCTGACCCTTTCCGTCACGGTCAAAGAAAGGATTGTAGAAGACCTCAAAATTTCCGTCCGACAGCAAAAGCGCCTGCCGCAGTTTTTCTTCAGCCGTCGCGCCAAGCACAACAGCCAATACCGCCGGTGCGAGCGGATAATCAAGAATGCGCAGCAGGTATGCGCCGATGCCAAAGAGGACCATGAGCCAAACGTCGTACATGTTGTCATAGGCCGCATATGTACCGATGATCGACAAAACAAAAATAACGGGGGCGAGAATCGTAAACGGCATCCGCAAGACCCAAAGGAAAAGCGGGATGAATGCCAGATTCACCAACACTGCTATGATATTCGAGATGTAGAACGATCCGATCAGCGGCCAGACAAATTCGGGGCGGTCTTCGAACAGACGCGGCCCCGGCTCCAGCCCCCAGATCACCATGCCCGCCAGCAAGACCGCCGTTGTCGGCGATCCCGGAATGCCGAGCGTCATCATGGGCAGCATCGCACCCGTGGATGCCGAGTTGTTCGCGGCCTCCGGCGCAGCAACACCGTCCGGGTTTCCCTGACCATAGCTTTTCGGATCACGCGAAATCATCTTCGTGACGCCGTATGACATCAGCGAACCCGGAGTCGCCCCCGCGGCCGGAAGGATTCCAACGAAAAAGCCGAGCAACGACCCGATCGTTGTGCCCTTCCAAGCGTCCTTCATTCCGATGATACCGCGCATTATGCGGGCAAAGCTGATCTCGGTTTCCGTCATCGTGATTTTGTAGCGGCTTGCGTTGATCGTCCATATCATCTCGCCAATGCCATAGACGCCAATTGCCAGAACCAGAAACTGAATACCGCGACTGAACCATCCGACCGAGTTAAAGAACGGAACACTTTCGTCTGCATTCGCAACGCCAAAGGTCTCCAGAACCGCGAGTTGTTCCCGCTCGTTCATAAAGACAAGCCTCGGCTCACCTGAAATCTGATCGAAACCGACGGTCGCAAGCAACAGGCCGAAGCATATCGAAAAGAGCGTTTTGGGAATGTCGTCGCCGCCCAAACCAATGAACGTTGCAAAGGCGAGAAGCATGAGCGCAAAGATTTCGGGGTTCCCGAAATCGAGCGCAACAGACGATAGGAATGGTGCGAAGCCGGTGAAAAACAGAGTCGCAACCGTACCGCCAATGAAAGATGCAACGGCAGCCGTGACCAGCGCGCGGTCCGCTTCGCCCTTCAGGGCCATGGGCCGTCCGTCAAAGGTCGTCGCGACGGCGGTTGATGCGCCGGGTATTCCTAAAGTGATTGACGAAATCGCGCCGCCATACATAGCCCCGTAGTAGATCGCGGCAAGAAAGATCATCGGTGAGGCGGGATCTGCCGTGGCCGAATTAATGACAAACGTAAAGGGCAGCAGAATTGCGACACCGTTGACGGAACCCAGTCCCGGCAGCGCGCCAACGAAAAGGCCGACAACCACACCAATGACGGCAAGACCCAAATTATGCGGCTGTAGCGCGATCCAGATGCCTTGCGATAGTGCCTCTACGATCTCCACATCGCTCTCCTATTGCCGGGATGCCCGCGCGGAAAATGCCAAGATGGCCCCGCTCACCGCAAAGAAGACCAGCAACATGACGAGTGACTGGCCACGAAAAAACTCACCGGCGGGATTATATATTGTGTCTTCGATCCAGCGGGTGCCTTTCGGCTGCACTTTGGTCATCAGGATATCGAAGAACAGATATAGCCAGAACGGAACGACCAGACTGGTTACGACTGACAGCAACAGCGGATGACGCCCGAGAAACAGCATATAGTAGAGCATAAAAACCGCGATTGCCGCGTACATGCTGATCAGGTCAATCAAAACAAGAAACGCGATAAGTCCACCACCAACAAACAGCAGCATTTTTTTCGCATAACCGTCCATAAACGGTTCGTCGGATTGCGAGGGAGGCGACTGACGGCGTATCGCGTTTACGATTATCCAGATTGTCGAAATCAGCATGCCTAACGCAAGATAAAACGGCCAAAAGCCCTTGCCCGGACCGGAGCCGTCGATGTTTACGCCGATATTTGACCAGCGAACATACTCGGTGTCCCATTCAGGACCCTCGCCGCTTTTCCACATGAGATAGGCGGAGATGAGAGCCAAGAAGATTGCAGTGAGGATTTCAGCGCGGCGCATTGGAGCCTCTCGGATTCGGCTGTCCCTGAAACTTCCGATGGAAAGCGGAAATTTGATTTGCCTGACGATTAGAAAATTCGGGCGCAGCACGTTGGCTGCGCCCGAGAGAGAGGTGCTTTGGCGCTATTTGATTGCGCCTGACGCTTTGAGGATCGTCGTGTGACGGGTTCGCTGCGTATCCCAATAATCGGCAAGATCAAGCTGGGACATAAATTCACCCATCAGTGATTTATCGGATTTGTATTTCTGCCAGTCCGCGCTTTTGTAAACCCCGCGGAACAACTGCGTGTAATACGCGGCTGCCTCGGCAGACATGCCCGGCGCACCAACGACAGAGCGTTGCATAAAGTACGAGAAATCACCGCCCAGTTCCTTCAGGGTAGGAACCTCCGGGAACATTGGAAGGCGATCATCGGTAAACGCAACCAGCGGAATGACATCGCCGCTTTCAAAGAAACCGAGCGCCTCGGACGGGTTGTTGACTGACGATTGAATCTGTTTGCCAGCCAGATCTTTTGCAACAGCGCCGCCCCCTTTGTAGGGGATGTATTTGATTTCGAGATCGTAATTGTTGTTCAGGAAATCAGTGATGATGTTGTCTTCGGAATTCTTGCCGGTTCCGCCCATCACCCATTTATTGCCGCGCTTTTTTGCCTCGGCAAGAAACGCATCGAAATCGGCGATTCCCTCGTCCTTGTGAACCCAGAGGAGGAAAGTGTCCTCGGCCATCCTGCCGACCGGAGCGAACTCCATGATGTCAACTTTCAGGCCCGGCTGACGCAGCGGGGTGGTGAAGAATGAATTGAGTGTGACCATGATCGTGTGATCCGGGTCATTCACGCCGTTCATATAGCTAAGCGCCTCTGCACCCGACCCGCCGGACTTATTCGTCGGGACGAGTGGTTTCGAGGCGAGGCCCTCTTTTTCGACAATCGATTGCATAAGGCGCGCCATCTTATCCGCGCCGCCGCCCTTACCGGCCATGATAACAAAATCGATTGGTTTGGATGGTTCGAACGCGCTGGCCGCTGTCGCCGTGAACGCCATGCTTAGCGCGGCGACGCCCATTGAAAGTGTCTTTATCAGAGTCATTCAACTTCCTCCCGTTACGTCTGCGATATGTGGAACTCCGTCTGAGAGTTCCGCGATTTTCGTCCCGTCTTCTGCGGGTATTCGAAAAAACTACACTGCCATTTTGGCTAGTTAGCGCAAAGAAACGTAATAACAATGCGCAAACGGGCCAGAATAAGAAATTTTCGTTCGCATACCTTCGTTTGTCAATGAACCATGATGACCGGCATCGACGCTTTGTCGACAACCGTTTGTGTATTGCCGCCAAAAACGGTCTCGCGCTCGTGGCTGTCGTGATAAGCGCCCATAATCAGGACGTCAGCCCCGCACGCACGCGATTTTTCCAGCAGGCTTTCCCCTATGCTGCGTTCGGGCCTGAAGCGGTCAAGCACAGCGTTTATCCCGCGAACCGCGAAGTATCCGAGCAGATCATCGGACGTCGCACCGTGGATTTGTTCTCCGGCGGTGAGGACGGTAACCTTGCTGGCCGCGCCGATGATACCGATTGTCAATGCGACGGCGCGGGCAGACTCGACAGAACCGTTCCATGCAATCGTGACGTTCTCGCCGAGGGTCTGGGGATGATCGGCGCGCATTGGACACATCATTACCGGGCGACCTGTATTAAAGAGCGCGGCGCGTAGGGTATTTGCCCCGAGATTTCTGTCACGGTCCGGCTTTGCCACGACAATCAGATCAGCGAGGCGGCCATGGGTTTTGATTACGTCAATCTGCTTGCCGGGCGCTTCGCGCCAAAGCGCCTGCTGCTTGCCGCCGCCCTCTGTCAGTCCGAATGCCGGCAGGAGCGTCCTGAATTCGGCCCTGAGCGTCTTTTCTTCCTCGTCGGCGAGACCCTTCGCTGAATCGGTGATCTGCTTTTTCATAAAGGCGGGCACCGGCACACCGTAAGGAAGCATATCTTCCGGTCTCGGCCTGCAATGCAGTGCCTCGACATGCGCGTCGTAGCGTTTTGCCAATACGGCTGCGTGGGCAAGGACGTTCTCGACGTTACCGTCACCGCGAATAGGTATGACAATCTTACCCGGCGTCATGTGCGATGCCCCCTATCTTGAATGACACCGTCCGCGCTGGAAACAGGGAAGATGGCCCTACCGGTGAGAAACCCGCTAGAACCTGCCGGACGAAGCCGATGATATTGGGGGCATCGCTTTTCAAATTAAAATAGCCCCTCGATCTGACCGTCGGCATCAAGCATGATGGTTTCGGCAGCGGGAACGCGCGGCAGGCCCGGCATCGTCATAATCTCACCGCAGATCGCCACAACGAAGCCTGCCCCGGCAGAAAGACGGACTTCGCGAACGGGAATCGAGAACCCCGTCGGCGCGCCGCGTTCGTTCGGGTCCGTCGAAAAGCTGTACTGAGTTTTGGCCATGCATACCGGCAGCTTGCCGTAGCCCTGATCTTCCCAAGCCTTGAGCTGGTCGAGGATTTTCTTGTCCATGACCACGCCGTCAGCACGGTAGATCCCCGTCGCAATCGCTTCGATCTTGTCCGCAAGGCTCATATCGTCAGAGTAAAGCGGTGCGTAGTCGGCCTTACCGCTGTCGATGATTTCGACGACTTTATTAGCGAGGTCGATCGTGCCGTCACCGCCGTTCGCCCAGTGCATGCACAAAACAGCCTCGGTTCCTTTGGAGGCGACATAGTCCTTAACCGCCTGAACCTCCGCCTCGCTATCACCGGCAAAGTGGTTGATTGCGACAACGACAGGAACATTGAACTTGCCGAGGTTCTCAATGTGACGCCCCAAGTTTGCGCAACCGCTGTTCACCGCATCAACATTCTCCGTGCCGAGGTCGGCTTTTGTGACGCCGCCGTTCATTTTCATCGCACGGATCGTCGCAACGAGGACGATGGCCTTTGGCGAAAGACCGGCCTTGCGGCATTTGATGTTCAAGAATTTTTCCGCGCCAAGGTCGGCGCCGAAGCCCGCCTCGGTCACCACATAATCACACAGCTTCAACGCTGTTTTCGTGGCAACAACCGAGTTGCAGCCGTGCGCGATGTTCGCGAACGGGCCGCCGTGGACGAAGGCCGGATTGTTCTCCAGCGTCTGCACGAGGTTCGGCTGCACCGCCTGTTGCAGAAGTACCGTCATTGCGCCATCAGCCTTGATATCGCGGCAGTAAACAGGGGTACGGTCACGGCGATAGGCCACGATCATGTCGCCGAGCCGTTTCTGGAGGTCGGCAAGATCATTTGCGAGGCAAAGGATCGCCATAACCTCGGACGCGACCGTGATGTCAAAGCCGGTCTCGCGCGGGAAGCCGTTTGCCACACCGCCGAGCGATGCCGTGATCTGACGAAGCGCGCGGTCGTTCATGTCCAGAACGCGGCGCCAGACCACGCGGCGGACATCAATCTCCAGCTCGTTCCCCCAATAGATGTGGTTGTCGAGCATCGCCGCACAGAGGTTATGTGCCGACGTGATCGCGTGAAAGTCGCCGGTGAAGTGGAGGTTCATATCCTCCATCGGCACGATCTGAGCGTAACCGCCGCCTGCCGCCCCGCCCTTCATCCCGAAGTTCGGCCCGAGCGACGCCTCGCGGATACAGACCATTGCGTTCTTGCCGATTTTATTGAGGCCGTCGCCAAGTCCGACTGTCGTTGTCGTCTTGCCCTCGCCCGCAGGCGTCGGGTTGATCGCGGTCACAAGGATCAGATTGCCGTCCGCATCGCCC